>JBDUXZ010000040.1 GCA_039944855.1 Rhodothermales bacterium
CGCCGTCGCCGCCGAACCGGATCGTGCCCGAGAGCGCCTCGACGGTCCCGGCGTTGTCGAAGTCGAGGCTGCTCTGGCTCACCTGGCTGACGTCCGAGCCGCCCGTCTTCTGGAAGAGGCCGTCGTTGTCGAAGGCGTTGCCGCCGTTGAAGATGATGAAGTCGGCGTCGCTCTGGAGGTCGAACGTCCCGCTCGCGGCGTTGACGAAGAGGCTGTTGCCGCCGAGGAAGCGGAGGTTGCCGGTGCCGCTGAGGCTCGTGAGGTTCTGGTTGCGGATCGTCGTGTTGCCCGCGATGTCTTTGATGTTGCTCCCCCCGATGGCGAGCAAGCCGTCATTCGTCAGCGTCGAGCCGCCGCCGATTTGGTTGCTCTGCCAGTCGAGCACGCCGTTGACGTTGATCGTGCTCGGGTTCCCCAGGGTGAGGTTGCGGTTCACCATCGAGAGGGTCTGGACGTTGAGGCCCGTCGAGCGCCCGAGCACGAGGCTCATGGCCGTGCCGTTGACGTTGAGGTCAACGGTGTAGCTGGCGTCGAGGATGATGCAGGCGTTGAGCCCGGCGCTGGGGACACCGTTGGACCAGTTGGCGGCGTCGCCCCAGTTGCCTCCGGCCGGGTTCGTCCACTCGGTGGCGGGGCTCGGGCACGTCTGGGCGAACGCGCTCGGCGCAAGCATGGTGAACGCTGTGAGGAGCGTGGCGGTCAGGACGGCAACCCTCTGTGCTAGGCGTATGGCGTTGTTCATTGTTGCGCTCGAATGGGTACGGGGCTACGTAGTGGACGAGCGGCGCGAGAGTGGGCAGCGATTTCACTCCTCTCTAGCCGTCAACAAACAGGAACGTGAATGCAAGGTGAACCGGCTCACGGGCGTACGAAAAAGCTCGTCACTTGCTCTGTTGAGAAGCTCTCGTTCTTGTCATCCTGAGCTTGTCGAAGGATCTCTCCTGAGCTTGTCGAAGGATCTCTCCTGAGCTTGTCGAAGGATCTCTCCTGAGCTTGTCGAAGGATCTCTCCTGAGCACCGAGCAGCTCCTCAGAGATCCCTCGGCTGCGCTCGGGATGACACGAAGGGTCGCTGTGCTGAGCTTCTCAACAGAGCACTCGTCACTCAGCCCGCTACTGCCCTGTCGCCCACGACGGGGGAAGCGTGGCACCCGCGCTGGCGCGCTCTGGCTCGGGTCTCGGGTGTGGCCCCGTGCCGCCATTACGCACCGCGGCCCCGACCGGAAGAGTCCAGTCGGGGCCGCGGTTGAAGCGCAGAGCGCATCGAGCTAGCGGACGACCGTGAGCCGTTGCGTCGCGACGAACCCGCCGTCCGTCGTCATCCGCACGACGTAGACCCCGCTCGCCAGTGCGGTGGCGTCGAGGACCGTCTCGTGGCGGCCCGCCTCCACCGCGCCGTCGAGGAGCACAGCCACCGAGCGGCCGAGCACGTCGTAGACCACAACGCGGACGGACGCCGCTTCCGGTACGTCGACGCCGAGCGTCGCCCGTGAAGAGAACGGGTTCGGATAGGCCGGGGCGAGGGCGAACGCGGTCGGCACCGCCGCCGCGCGTGCTGCCGCGTCTTCCTGTTCTGCCGCTGCGACCATCGCCGCGAAGTCGCGCGTGACCGAGCCGTCGTCGCCCGTCCCGCGCGCGGCTGCGCACTGGCTCTGGGCGAAGGGGTGGAGCCGCCCCGCGTAGAGCCCGCAGTACGTCTGCGCCTGCGCCGGGTCGACGTGGAAGAACCCGTAGACGACGCCGCCCGAGAGGTACACGAGCGACGTGATGATGTCCGGCTGGATCGCCGGGATCGGCGTCCCGTCGGCGAGGGCCTCGCGGTCGAGCACGGCGAGGCCAGAGTACCCGTCGCGGAGGGTGCCGTCGGCGAAGGCGATGTCGGCACCGGAGGCCGAGGCCCCGAACGTCAGCGTCTCGCCGGGGGCGAGCATGCCGGCGGCGGGGAGGCCGAGGTACGACGCCGAGCCGAACGCACCGACGACGCAATCCACCTCGGCGAAGTCGACCGCCGCGTCGCCGACGTTCTGGATCTCGATGAACTCCTGGTCGCTCGGAGCGGCACGGAAGTCCGAGACCACGAGCGCCGTCGGGCACGAGCGATCCTGCTGCGGGCTCCCGAGATCCTCGGGGCCGCGCGGGAGGATCTGGTAGCCGCCGTCGAGCGGGAGCCCGTCGGTGTCGAACTGCGTGAAGATGCCGACGAGGTCGAACGGAGCGGGCGGCGCGTCGGCCCCGGTGATGCCCGTCTCGTTGTCGATCCGCATGGTGAGCGGCTCGGGCGAGGAACCGTCCTCGATCGGGACGTCGCCGCTGTCACCGGCCGGCGGGAAATCGCCCGGCGTGACGCCGTTGATCCGGATCAGCTCGTTCTCAAACGACTCGGGGTTCGCCTGAAGCTCGGCGATCGTCGCCACGAGCGGGTCGACCGCAGCCGGGCCTTCGTCCATGACGGCGACGGGCTGGAGCTGGGTCTTGCCGTTGAACTGCTCGACGACGCCGAGGACGGTGTAGCGCGTGCCCGCCGCGAACGGCGTGAACGTGTCGCCGCCGCGGAAGAGGCTGAGCCCGCCCGTCGCGTCCTGGATATAGACCTCCAGGTTGTTCGTCGAGAACGTGCCGGTGTCGGCCGTGCCGACGCCGTTGACGCGGGCACCGTAGCCGAGGTAGTTCAGCACGCCGTCGTCGTCGCGGTCGTTGAGCGTCGCGATCGGCGTGGTGCCGGCGAAGAAGCCCTGGGTCGGGCTCGTGTTGCTGGCCTCGCCGACGGCAGCGAAGAACGCGTACTCGACGCGGTCCCCGTCGCCGTACGCGGAGGCCGGGATCTGCGCGCTATAGGCGATGCCGCCCAAGCTCGTGGCGTCTACGGCGATCTCGGCGCCGCCGTTGACACGGTAGCGGAGCTGGACCGCCGTGGGCTCGCCCGGCGTGATGACGTCGGCCGTCACGGTCGCGGCTTCGTCGGCGGCCGGGACGAGGGGCACGCGCTGCACGTTCGCCACCGTCACGCCCGTCGCGAAGGCGCGCCGCGCGAGCGTCGGGTCGATGACGAAGGGGTTGACCTTCTCGTCCTGCAACTCCGCCACGGCGCACGTCCGCTCGTACTCGGTCTGGTCCGTCGGATCGATGTCGTTCCAGTTCAGGATCGCGCCGAGTTGGGTGTTGAGGAACGCCTGCTCGCTGGGGTCGCTGACGAGGGCCTGGTAGATGGCCGCGACGTAGAACACGGCGCGGGCGGCGTTGCCCTCGTGCTCCTCACGCGGCTCGAAGCGGCGGTCCCCGAAGGGCAGGTCGATGCCCGGGCTCGCCTCGAAATTAGCCTCGGCGTAGCCGTCGATGTTGGACGTCGGCATCGTGCTCTGGCTGGTCGCGTTGATGTACCAGCGGTCGGTCTCGGCGTCGGGGATCTCGGCGAAGGGGTAGTTATTCCGGGCCGAGTTGACGTTCGAACGCGCGGGGAAGAGGTGGTGGAGGTCGGTCCGCGCGCCGGGCTCGTCGTTGGCGATCCCGATCGACTGCGGCCAGGTGTGCTCGGCGTTGAAGCCGGCGTTCTGGGCGGCGTTGCGGGCCGTGTTCAGGTCCTGCGGAATGCCGGTCGCCGTAAAGCCGGAGTAGACCCCTTCGAGCGTGCCGTCCATGTTGTCGATGAAGGCGTACATGAAGTCGCGCGCGATGCCGTAGTTGGCCGGCATGTTCGCCGGGTTCGGCTTGTAGGCCGCGATGAGCGCGTCGATGAGTGCCTGCCCGGAGAGGCCCGGGAAGAGCGTCTGCGGCATGTACGTCGGCGACGTGCACTCGGCGATGTCGCTCGGCGGCGGCGGCGGCGCGTCGCAGCCTTCGAAGATGGAGCCATCGACGAGGGTGCCGGGCGAGAACGAGGCCCCGCCTGCGCCCAGCGCCGAGGCGTGCTGCACGAAGTTGCCGGTGATGTCGGGGTCGCGCGTGAGCGACTGGTCGTTGCCGCCTTCGCCGCCATACGTCACTTCGGCGATGACGGCCCCGAAGGCGTCCGCGAGCGTCACCGTGTCGCCGCCGTTGTTGAGGCCGAGCCCGCCGGCCGTCTGCACCGTCATCCCGCCGAAGATGCCCATCGGGCTACCCCCGCCGAAGACGACGGCGCCGCACTGCGCGGCGAGGACCGTCCCGTCTGGGAACGTGTGGCGCACGCCGACGGCGTCGCTGAGCGTCCAGCCAGAGATGTCGACGGGAGCATCGGTCCGGTTGACGAGCTCGACGAACTCATCCTCCGTGCCGTCACGCGTGCCGTCGCCGTTGGCGTCGCCGGCGAGGTCACCCGCCGGATCGGCGAGGAACTCGTTGATGACGACCGCGGCCGGCGGTGGCGGCGCGGAGCACCCGGCGAAGGCGGTGCCATCGACCTGCGTGCCGGGCGAGAAGAGCGCGCCGCCGGACCCGGTCGCGGTGCTGTGCTGCACGAAGTCGCCCGTAACGTCGGGGTCGCGCGTGAGCGACTGGTCGCTGCCGCCCTCGGCGCCAAAGGCCACCTCCGCCACCGTCATTCCGAAGGCATCGGCGAGCGTCACCGTGTCGCCGCCGTTGTTGAGACCGAGGAAGCCGGCGCTCGCCGTCTGCACGACGGTAAAGCCGAAGTCGCCGGACGGCGAGCCGCCGCCGAAGACGACGGCGCCGCACTGGGCTTCGACGACGGTGCCCGCCGCGAACGTGTGGCGCACACCGACGGCGTCGCTGAGCGTCCAGCCCGAGATGTCGATCGGCTCGTCGGTCGGGTTGAGGATCTCCACGAACTCGTCGGCCGATCCGTCGCGCACGCCGTCGCCGTTGGCGTCGCCGCTGAGGTCGCCCGCCGGGTCGGCGAGGAACTCGTTGATGACGAGGCCGGCCATCGGCATGTCGGGCTCGTCGCAGGCGTCACCGATGCCGTCGCCGTCGCCGTCGGCCTGGTCCGGGTTCGGGTCGTTGGGGCAGTTGTCCTCAACGTCGGGCACGCCGTCGCCGTCGCTGTCCGTGTCGCCGTCGCCCATGGTTCCCGTGACGGTCACGTCGTCGATCGCGATGTCCTCATCGCCGGAGTCGAGGCTGAACTCGATGCGGAGGTCGAGCGTCGAGCCCGCCCCGGCAATCGCCGCGGAGAACTCAGCGAAGGCGGACGTGATCTCCGCCCCCTCCCCGGTGCCGTCGAGATTGGTGTCGACGAACGGGGCCGAGTTGAAGGTGTTGCCGTTGTTCTCGATCCCGAACACCTGCACGAAGGTGCCGCCGTCGATGGAGGCGAACACGCGGACGTAATCGGGCTCGTCCCAATCCTCGTTCGTGCCGTCGTCGTCCTCGGCGAAGCGCGCGGAGAACGTGAGGTCCGTCAGCCCCGCAATGTCGATGCCGCTAAAGACGAGTGAGACCGGCAGCGTCGCGCCCTCGCCGTCGATGTCCTGAGCGGCGAAATAGGAAGCGCCGTTGAAGCCTGTCACAACGTACGAGGTCGCGATGCCGGACCCATCGGTGCGCGTAAAGAAGTCGGTGCCGCCGTCGGAGAACTCAGCCGTGGAGGGCGTATACGTGACGTCGGCGTCCTCGAAGTCCTCGAAGAGGGCGGACGTCGTCAGCGCATTCGACGGAGGCGTCGGCGTGCCCGGCCAGAGTCCCTGCGCGCTCGCCCACGTCGGCAGCGCCCCGACGAGGAACAGGCTCAGAAGCAGCGCGCAAACGGTAAGGCGTGTAAGGGGAGCGGAGGCAGGGGTGCGGCGCATAAGAGGGGTCGAATCGGGCCCCGCGAGTCCGTCGGATAGAGGGATGCGGGACGAGGTGGAACGGGGGTCGGAAGCCAGAAGCGGGCTGCAGCTTTAGCGAGCAGAGAGTCCGAAACCTAGCATCCTATCTCACCAAAGACAACCACCTTCCGCGCTCCACGTCCCGCCTTCCGGCCTCTACCCTACCGGGCCGACCGTAGCCCGTCGGCCGATAGCGGCTCCCGCTGATGGACTGCAGGCCGCTCCTCCGCTAAAACGGCCGTTTTAGAGAAGTAGGACTATCCTCGCTGCGCTCCCGCCGTCGGAATGTGCACCCGTCGGCTCATCCAAAGCGCGCCGGACCTCGTCGGCCATACGCGCCGGACGCAAGCCTCCGGGCGCTCCATCGGCCCACTCTCCGGCAACCGAACCCGCCTCGACATAGGTCGGGCGTAGCTCACGCGGTAAGCTTCCCGTTCGTACCAAACGAAGCGGGCCCTCCCGCCTCCGAGGAGACGAGAGGGCCCGCGCTCTTCCCGCGTTGGGATGCTCAGCGCGTGACCGAGATGCGCTGCGTCGCCTGCACGCTCTCGCCAGCGAAGCGGACGAAGTAGAGCCCGCTCGCGAGGCCCGCCGCGTCGATGCGCACGTCCTGCACCTGGCCGCCGGCGGAGGTGCCGCTGTAGAGCACCCGCACCCGCTGGCCCATTACGTTGTAGAGCGTGACCTCGACGTGCTGCGCCTCCGCGACGCCGAAGCGCAGTGTGGCAGCGTCACGGAACGGGTTCGGATACGCCTGCTCCAGCACGAAGCCGCCGGGCATCGCGGCATCGCTCGGGTCGCCGTTCTCCCCGCCCGGCCCGTCCTCACTCGCGACGGGCGTAGCGTTCAGCTCGAAGGCGCCGATGTCCGCCGTGCCTGCCTCGCGCAGGAACCCACGCTGGTCGGTCGCGAGCGTGGCGAAGCCCGCGTCGATGGCGGGACTGCCGTCGAGCAGGGCGTGCGTCTCGGTGGAGCCGCCGTTGTCGGCAAGTGGCCCGAGTTGCGCGTCCTGCCCGGTGATGGTGTTGTCCGTCGCGCCCTCGATCGTACAGCTTGACGCGTCCTCGACGAGGTTGAAATCACCGGAGTTCAGCGTGCCCACGCAGTCGGGGCCCGTCGGCGCGGCGTTGTCGGCGAGGATCGTGTTGAGGAACGCCAGGCTCCCCTCCTCTCCGTTCGCGGCCCCGCCGCCGGCACTCGTGGCCGTGTTCGACGCGACGGTGACGCTGTTGAGCGTCGTCGTGCCGCCCGTCGTCCAGACGCCGCCTCCGATGTCGCCGGTGTTGCCGGAAACCGTGCTGTTGATGACGTCGAGCGTGCCGCCCTCGGAGAAGAGGCCGCCGCCGCCGTCCGTGGAGGTGTTCGCCGAGACCGTGCTCCGCTCGACGATGATGGCTCCACCGATGCCGTCGTTGTGGATGCCGCCGGTCACGGGGGCGCTGTTGCCCGCGACGGTCGTGGCGCGGACGATCAGCGTGCCGGCCGCCGAGTTCCACAGCCCGCCGCCTTCGCCGCCGGCCACGTTGTCCATCACCATGCTGCTGTCGACGACCGCGGTGCCGGTCCCGCCGATGTGCAGGCCGCCGCCGTTGCCGGGCGCCGTGCCGACGGTGTTGCCGCTGAGCGTGACGCGGAAGAGCGTGAGCTGATTCCCGGCGTTGTCCTCGATCCCGCCGCCGGCGCGGTTCGCCGTGTTGCCGGTGACGACCGAGCCCGTGATATCCATCGTGCCGGTCTGGTTGTTGAAGATGCCGCCGCCGGAGCCGCTCGCGCCCGTCGCCGCGTTGCCGGTGAAGGTGGCGTCGGCGACGATGACTTTGCCGCCTTCGTTGTAGAGCCCGCCGCCGCCCTGGTCCGCCGCGGCGCCCGTCGCCGTGTTCGTGTCGAACGCGGTGCCGGTGACGAAGAGACCGCCCTGGTCGGCGTTCCAGAACCCGCCGCCTTCGACGGCCGTGTTGCCGCTGACGGTGCCGCCGGTTACGGTCGCCGTCCCGGTCCCGCCGATGTGGAGTCCGCCGCCGTTGCCGGGAGCCGTGCCCGCATCGTTGCCGTCGAAGTCGACGTCGTCGAGCGTGAGTTCGGCCGAGGCGACCTCGACCCCGCCGCCGGCGCGGTTCGACGTGTTGTCGGAGATCTCACCGCCGGATACGCTGAACGTGCCGCCGTTCGCGAGGATGCCGCCGCCGGAGCCGGCCGTGCCGGTCGCGGCGTTGCCGGTGATCGCGGCGTCGGTGACGGTGATGCTGCCGGCCTGGCTGTACAGGCCGCCGCCGCCCTGGTCGGCGTCGTTGCCAGTCGCCACGTTGTCGGCCACCTCGGTCCCATCGACGGAGAGCGAGCCGGACGCCCACAGCCCGCCGCCTTCGACGGCGGTGTTACTGGAGAACTCGCCGCCGCTGACGCTGACGGTGCCGCCCCCACTGTGGAGGCCGCCGCCGTTGCCGGGCGCGGTCCCCGCGTCGTTGCCGGAGACGGTCACGCCGGTCACGGTCACGTCGCCGCCAGCATCTTCGATCCCGCCGCCGGCGCGGTTCGACGTGTTGCCGGTGATCGAGCCGCCGGAGACGGTCAGCGTGCCGCCGTTGTTGAAGATGCCACCGCCGGAGCCGGCGGCGCCCGTCGCCACGTTGCCGCTGATGGTCGCGTCCGAGACCGTCAGCGTGCCGCCCTGGTTGAAGAGCGCCCCGCCGCCGTTGTCGGCTGCGTCGCCCGTCGCGATGTTGTCGGCGATGTCCGTTCCGCTCACGTCGAGCGAGCCGCTCGCCCACAGGCCGCCGCCTTCGACGGCCGTGTTGCCGGTGACCGTGCCGCCGCTGACCACGACCTCGCCGCCGCCGGAGTGGAATCCGCCGCCGTTGCCCGGAGCCGCCACGTCGATGGAGTTGCCGTTCAGCGTCACGTCCGTCAGCGTCACGTCAAGGTCATCGTCGTCGTCGCCGAAGTCCTCGATGCCGCCGCCGGCGCGGTTCGCCGTGTTGTTCGAGATCGTCGCGCCCGTGATGTCGAGCGTGCCGCCGAAGTTGAACACGCCGCCGCCGGAGCCGCTCGTGCCCGTCGCGCTGTTTCCGGTGATGAGGACGTTGCCGGTGATGACCGTCGAGCCCGCGCCCCAGACGCCGCCGCCGCCCATGCCGGCGTCGTTGCCCTGGGCTTCGTTGCCGCTGATGGTGGAGGTGCCTGCCGTCGACGTGGTGATGACGATGGCGGTGTTGCCGGCCCCGTGGATGCCGCCACCGTTGATCCCGGCGACGCTGTCGAGCACGTCGATGTCGGTGAACGTCGCGGCGCTGCCGGCCTTGAGGTCCACGGCACCGCCGGCGTCGGGAGCGGAGGAGCCGCCCTCGCCGGAATCGCCGTTCGCGAGCACGAGCGACGTGAAGGCGACATCGGTGTCCGCGCTGACGTCGAAGATGCGGCTGGTGCCCTCCGCATCGACCGTGATGCGGGTGACCGGCGAAGTGCCGCCGTCGATCGTCACGGCTTCGGTGAGGGTGAGCTCTCCCATCGCCAACGCGACCGTGCCGTCGAGCAAGAGGGCCGAGAACGTGATCGTGTCGCCCCCCGCTTCGCCGGCCGCGCAGCCGTCGACGGCGGCGTTCGTGTTCGCGGCCCGCACGGCCTCGCGGAGCGAGCAATCGCCGTCGGTGTTGTCCTCGTCGTCGAGGGTGTTGACGGTGATCGTCGCCGCGAGCGCCGCGGGAGTGAAGAGGAAGGCGAGGAGGAGGGCGAGGGATCTCAGGAGGCGCCTCGATGAGAAGCCGTGAGCGAGAAGAGCGGTAGCGGTAGCCATGATGGAGAGGAGTTGGACCCGTTCAGCCGGAGCCTCTGCGCTTCGGCCGACCTTTCGGAAGCGGGTGCGTTCGTAGAGAATTGCGGAGAGACGTGCCCTGCAAAAACAGCAGGATCGCCGTTGGAGAGGCTCTAAAATCAAGCTACTAGGACCGGGCTCCACCGCCCTACTCACTCGCTGTCCACCCTGTGCCCACTTCGCGTTCACCGGTCACACCCGCTCCTCTCGCGCAGGCCCTTGCGGAAACCGAACCGCTCGCCACTCCGTGGTAGCGGAGCCGCTCCCCTCCCGCCCCGCCCCGCTCCCATGCAAGATTCCCTCGCTGCCTCGGCCCCCGCTGCCCCGACCGACCTCAACGCCGAGGTTTCGAACGCTTGGCGCACGGTGGACAACATGATCGACGGGTTCTTCGCGCTCCTGCCTAAGCTCATCCTCGCGATCGTCGTCTTCCTCGCGTTCTGGCTCATCGCCAAAGGCGTGCGGAAGGCGATCCGCACGACGACAGAGGGGCGGAAGTCGTCCAATGTCGGGCAGGTGCTCGGGCGGCTCGCCTACTTCGGGCTCCTCGTGCTCGGCGTCCTCGTCGCCATCACCGTCGTCGCGCCAGGGATGGGGATCGGGGAGCTCGTGGGGCTCCTCGGGATCGGCGGCGTCGCGATCGGCTTCGCGTTCCAGGACATCTTCCAGAACCTCCTCGCGGGCGTGCTCATCCTCCTCCGCGAGCCGTTCCGCGAGGGCGACGAGATCACGTCCGGCGACTACACGGGCACCGTCGAGAAGATCGAGACGCGGGCCACGTTCATCCGCACCTACGACGGCAAGCGCGTCATCATCCCGAACTCCCAGATCTACACCGACCCCGTGACCGTCATCACGGCCTACGAGATGGTCCGCAGCCATTACGACATCGGGATCGGCTACGGCGACGACATCGCGGAGGCGAAGCGGATCGCGCTCGAGACGGTGACGGGAATCGAGGGCGTGCTGAAGGACCCCGCCCCCGACGTGCTGACGTGGGAGCTCGCCGGCTCGTCGGTGAACATCCGCGTGCGGTGGTGGACCGACCCGACGCGCTCGAACGTGGTCAAGCTGTGGGATCAGGTGCTCCAACGGACCGCCGGGGCGCTCGCCGGAGCCGGGATCGACCTCCCGTTCCCGACGCAGCAGATCCTCTTCCACGACCAGACCGAGGCCACCGACGGCGACCGGACGCGGCAGCGCGAGGGCTGGCCCGCCGGACCGAACCCGCCCGAGCCGGGCAACCTCCCTCGCGCCCTTGCACAGTCGAACGGGTAGCCGCCGCGCTCCTCATGACGCAGTCGGCCGAATGTACTGCGGCCCCGCCCGAATGCTCGGGCGGGGCCGCGACGTCATACCGTCTCAGCCGAGGCTAGCGCACGATGGTCACGCGCTGCGTCTGAGCGAAGGAGCTCGCCGTCATCCGCACGAGGTACGTCCCCGGCGCCAGCGGTGAGGCGTCGAGCGACACGGCGTAGCGCCCCGCCTCGACAGCCTCGTCGAGAACCACGGCCACCGCACGGCCGAGCACGTCGTAGACCACCACCCGCACGTTGGCCGCCTCCGGCACGTCCACCGTCAGCGTCCCCCGCTCCCGCATCGGGTTGGGGTACGCCGCCGAGACCCCGAACGCCGTCGGGAGCGCGTCAGTCTCGGCCGAGGTCGTCGCCCCGCGCTCGGTAGCGAGCATGGCCTCGGTGAGCTCGGCGTGGGTGAGGGCGACGGGGCCGTTCTGCCCGGAGCCGTCGCCGCGGCTCAGCGGAGCGCACTGCTCCACGGCGAAGGAACTGAGCCGGGCCCGGGCGTAGTCCGCGCATTGCGCCTGGAAGCTGTCGGGGTCGCGGTGGTAGAACCCGTAGACGACGTCGTGCCCGAGGTAGACAAGGGAGGCGACGATGTCAGGCTGGACATCCGCGATGGCCGTACCGGTGGCCGGGGCGTCGACGCGGTCGAGGAGAGCGAGGCCGCCGAAGACGTTGCGGAACTGGTCGCCCGGCGTGAAGCCGATGGCGCCGCCGGGGACAAGGGTACCTCCACCGAGGTCGAGCGAGACGTAGACGTCGTTGTAGGTGGCAACGAAGGAGCAGCCGGCGAGGCTCACGGTCTCGGCGCCGGTGTTGCGGAGCTCGAAGGCGTTGCTGTCGCTGAAGACGGCGAAGTCCGAGATGATCAACGACTCCGAGCACGCGGCCTCGATCACCTCGACGGCGTAGTCCTCGACCTCCCCATCTTCAGCTAGCCCGGCCGACGTGTCGCAATCGCCCTCGGCCGAGCAAAACCGGAACCGCGCGAACGTCGTCCCGGTCACCGCCGAGGCCGGCACCGCGAGGGACAGCGTGTTCGGACCGGGCACGAGCGCCACGTCGTCGAAAGCCTGCTCTCCAGAGTCACTGAAGTCACCGTCGCCGTTCCAGTCGGCGAAGCCGCTGAGGAAGCCGGCCGCCGAGGCCACGACGGTGATGGGCTGCGTGGCACCGGCGACGAGGGAAGCCGGGAGCGCGACACCGTCCTCATCGTCGGTGCCGTCGGTGTCGTCGCCCGTGCCGTCGGCGCTGGGTTGGCCGTCGGCGTCGGCGTCGACGAGCGCGCCGAGGTGAACGCCGGACGTGATGGCATGGCGGGCCCCGCCGTCGGCGAGCAGTGTGGCGTAGCTCCCGGGCGCATCGCCAAAATCGAACTCCGAGGGCGGAGTCTCGACGACGATCTCGTACATGTCTTCCCCGACGGCCACGGTGCCCTCAGCGTCCTCGGCCGTCCACGTCGCCGTGCGGACGTCGGCGCCCGGCATCCCCGAGGCCATGCTGAAATTGTCGATGAAGACGCTTGCGCCCGGCATCAAGTCGAACGAGAAGTTGCTGAGCAGCACGCCCTCTTCGGAGTCGACGAGGTCGTGGGTCGTCAGCGTCACGTCGCCGGTGTTCTCGGCGGTGTAGCGGACGACGACCTTCTCCCCCGGCGCCGCCGTCACTGACGAAGACGAGGACGAGAGGTTGCAGGTGTTGACATCGTTGGGATCTGAGCAGACCGCATCGGCCCGGTCCACCACGGTCGTGAGCGTGAGGGCGGCGTTGGCCGCCCCGCCCCCGTTCGTCGCGGCAGGGTTCGGCGTGTCCACCACGAACGTCGTCGAGCCGTCGGGCCGGCGCTGGATCGACTGCCCGTCCTCGTCGCTCCCGAACGCTTCGAACATCCCGTTCGGGGTTCCCGCAGGCGTGTTCGTCGGCGTGTCGCCGTTGTACGACGCCGCGACAAACGTGTTGGTGCCGGGGTCGCGGAGGTAGACCGTCTCCGCGCCGTTGTTGAGCGAGAGCGACCCGCTCGATGCCTCGAAGAAATTCGCAGGGGGGGAATCGTAGTTGCTCACGACAACGGCAAACCCGCCCGCAGCGAGCAAGGTTGTGCCTGAGTCCACGGTGCCGGGGAAGGTATGCTGGAGCCCCGTTTCGTCGTAGATCTCCCACCCGGAGATGTCGACCTCTAGCCCCGACGTGTTGAACAACTCGACGAACTCGTCATCGGCCTCAGCGGCCCCGCTGCCGTTGGTGTCGAAGCAGGGTGTGGTCGCCGTACTGCAGTCCTGGGATGATCCTGCGGAGTTCGGATCGGCGAGGATCTCGTTGATGAGCACCCCGGAGAGCGTGTTCTGCGCTTGGACGGGCCCGGTGAGCAGGAGGCCGAGCAGGAGCGCGGCGCACGAATAGAGGAAAGCGAGGCGTGCACGTGGGGCGATCATGGTTTCCAAGGCTCGGTGCGGAGCGTCTCGTGCTGAAGGAGGAGCGGAGACCCTCAAACGGTAAGAGGTAGAGGCACGGAACATACAAACTGGACCTTCCCCAAACCTTTCCGAACCAAGCGGATCTCTCATTCGCTCCTGAGACGCATCTCCGGTGCGCCAGATGTCCCTGCCCACCGCGAGGCGCCCACGCAAGGCGGCTCCTCGCTGGCTAATCCGGCAAGACCGCCGCTCCATTCGAGCAGCGCGCGTCCGTCCGTCACTGCGCAGATCCAGACCGCTTCGCCCCCGCCGCCGTGCCCAGGACTATGCCGCCGTGCGCTCCTGATCGGCGTACTGCAGCTCGTAGAGCCGCCGGTAGAGCCCGTCGAGCGCGAGGAGCTCCTGGTGCGTGCCGCGCTCGCGGATGGCACCCTTGTGCATCACGAGGATCTGGTCGGCGTGCTGGATCGTCGAGAGCCGGTGGGCGACGACGAGCGCGCTCCGCCCCTCCATCAGCGTCTCGAGTGCCGTCTGCACGAGCTCTTCCGTCTCTGTGTCCACCGAACTCGTGGCCTCGTCGAGCACGATGATCTCGGGGTCGTAGACGAGCGCGCGGATGAACGAGACGAGCTGGCGCTGCCCGTGCGAGAGCGTCACGCCGCGCTCGCCGATCTGGTGCGCGAGTCCGTCCGGCAGCCGGTCAATGAACCGGTCGGCTCCGACGAGGTCAATCGCGCGCTCGACGTCCTGCACGTTCTTCGCCGGGTCGCCGAGCGTGATGTTCTCGGCGAGGGTGCCGGAGAAGAGGAACACGTCCTGCAGCACGAGGCCGATGTGGCTGCGGAGGTCGGCGAGGCGGAGCCGCTGGATCGGGACGCCGTCGACGCGGATTTCGCCGCGCTGCACCTCGTAGAACCGGAGGAGCAGGTTGATGATCGTCGTCTTGCCCGAACCCGTCGCGCCGACGAGGGCGACGGTGTCGCCGGGCTCGACGGTGAACGAGAGGTCGCGGAGCACCCAGTTCGGCTCGTCGCTGTCGGGCAGGTTCTCGTAGGCGAACCACACGTTTTCGAACTCGATCCGGCCGCGGCACGTCCCGAGATCGGCAGGCTCGGCGGCCTCGGCGAAGGCCTCGTCGTGGTCGAGCACATCGAAGATCCGCTCGCTGGCGGCCATCGCGCTCTGGAACGTGTTGTACTGATCGGAGAGGTTGCGGATGGGCTCGAAGAAGCGGCGGGCGTACTGGATGAACGCGATGAGCACGCCGGCCGTGAGCGTCGCCCGCATCGCCTCGGTCCCGCCGAACCAGATCACGAGGCCGAGCGCGAGCGCGGCGATGATGTCGACGGCGGGGAAGAAGAGGGCGTAGTAAAAGATGCCCTTCACCTGCGCCACGCGGTGCTCGTCGTTGATCTCCCGGAAGCGCTTGAGCTCTTCGTCCTCCCGGTTGAACATCTGCACGACGCGCATCCCGGTGATGTGCTCCTGCAGGAACGAGTTCAGCCGGCTGACCTGCTTCCGCGTCTCGCGGTAGACGACGCGCACGCGGTCGCGGAACTTCATCGTCGCCCAGAACATCAGCGGCATCACGGCGAGCGTCACGAGCGCGAGCGTGACGTTCAGCGAGAACATGAAGTACGCGATGAAGACGAGTTGGGCGAGGCTCCCGAGGATCGCCACGACGCCGGCTGAGAGGAGGTCGGAGAGGGCTTCAATGTCCGACGTCGTACGCGTGATGAGCCGGCCAATCGGCGTGCGGTCGAAGTAGCCGAGCGGCTGGTTCTGGATGTGGCGGAAGACCTTCGTGCGGAGGTCGTAGAGCGCGTGCTGGCCAACCCACTGCGTCGTGTAGTCGCCGACGAACGCCGTCAGCCCCTGCCCGATGAGGACGAGGACGAGGAGCCCGACGATCTCGAGGAGCCCGCCGACGTCGCCCTCGGTGATGTACCCGTCGATCGCGACCTGGACCAGCTTGGGCTGGTACGCGCCGAGGAAGGCCGTCGCGAGGACGAGCACGCTCGCGACGATCACCTGCCACTTGTACGGGAGGAGGAAGGCGAGAATGCGGCGGAAAAGCCTGCCGTCGTAGGCGGCTTCTTTCGCTTTGGCTTCGGCCTGTCCGTCGGTGCTCGTGTCGTCTGCCACACTCGTCTCTGATGCGTGATGCGTGATGCGTGAATCCAGGCGCGGCGCTCGCACCCGAGTTCACGCATCACGTATCACGGGTCACGCAAAAAGCCTCTAATTCCCGAGCCGCTTCGGTGTTCTCGAAGACGGCGCGCGCCTCGGCGACGAGCGGCTCCGCCGTGTCGTAGCGCGCGGAGAAGTGGGTGAGCAGCAGCCGCTTCGCGCGTGCGTCGCGGGCCACCTCGGCGGCCTGCCGCGCCGTCGAGTGGCCCGTCTCTTCGGCCCGCTCGCGGAGGTCTTCGGTGAACGTCGCCTCGTGGACGAGGAGGTCAACGCCGGCGGCGAGCGCCCGCGCGCCGTCGCACGGCATCGTGTCGAGGCAGTACGCGAACGACACGCCGGGGCGCGACGGCCCGACGACCTCCTCCGGCTGCACGACGCGGCCGTTCACGCGCACCGCCTCGCCGCGCACGAGCCGCCCGATGTCGGCCCCGACGATGCCGAGTGCCGCCGCCTTCGCAACGTCCACCCGACCCGGCCGTGCCTTCGCTTCGAACCGGAAGCCGGCGGCGAACACGCGGTGCGCGAGCGGCCGCGCCTCGACGGTGAACGCGTCGGTTTCGTACACGACGGCGTGTTCGAAGCCCTCCGCGAGTTCGACGTAGTCGACCTCAAACGGCAGCCAATCGTTCTTCAGTCCCGGCAACGCCTGGACGATCTCGCGCAGCCCCGCCGGCCCGACGACGGTGAGCGGGGCGGTCCGGTTCAGGAGGGCCATCGTCGTCAGCACGCCCGGCAGGCCGTAGAGGTGGTCGCCGTGGAAGTGGGTGATGAAGATGGCCTCGATGCGCGAGCGCTTGACGCCCGCGCGGAGGAGCTGGAGCTGCGTGCCCTCGCCGCAGTCGAAGAGGAGGACGCGGCCCGCTCGCCGGAGCGCGCACCCCGAGAGGTGGCGGCCCCGCGTCGGGATCGCACTGCCGGTCCCGAGCGGGATGATGTCGGTGACGATGGACATGAGAGGAGACGACGTAGGGGCGACCGGCCGGTCGCCCCTACCGCGATGGAGAAAGGCGCAAAATCAGAGCGCTTCTTCGAGCTCGGCTTCGAGGAGCTGCTTGCGGTAGAGCTCGGCGTACTGCCCGCCGGCCTCGACGAGCGTGTCGTGGTCGCCGCGCTCGGCGATCACGCCGTCGTCGAGCACGAGGATCTGGTCGGCGTCCTGCACGGCCGAGATGCGGTGGCTCACGACGACGATCGTGCGGCGGCCGTAGTGGCGGCGGAGGTGGCCGAGGATCGTCGCCTCGGTCCGCGTGTCGACGGCCGAGAGCGCGTCGTCGAAGAGGAGGATGCGGGGCTCGCGGATGAGCGCGCGCGCGATCGCCGTCCGCTGCTTCTGCCCGCCCGAGAGCGTGATCCCCCGCTCGCCGACGCGTGTCTCGAAGCCCGACGGGAAGTCCTCGACGTTCGCGAGCAGGTCGGCCTCCGTCGCCGCCTGCCGGATCGCATCGCCGGGGGCATCGAGCTCGCCGAAGGCAATGTTGTTGCCGACGGTGTCGGAGAAGAGGAAAACCTCCTGCGGCACGACGCCGATGCTCTGGCGGAGCGTCTGGAGCGGGATCGTCTGCACGTCGCGGCCGTCCACCTTCACGGTGCCGCCGGTCGGCTCGATGAGGCGGGGGATGAGTTCGATGAGCGTCGACTTGCCCGAGCCCGTCCGCCCGACAATCCCGAGCGTCGTCCCGGCGGGCACGTCGAACGAAAGGCCGTGCAGCACATCCGGCCCTTCGGAGAGGTAGCGGAAGCGGACGTCTTCGAACGTGACGCGGCCCTCGACCGCGCGCACGGCGTGGTCGGTCCGCTCCGTGTCGAGCACGGCCGGCTCGGTGTCGAGGATTTCGAAGAGGCGGCTCGCACTCGCCGAGGCCTGCTGGATCATCGAGATGACGTAGCCGAACGACGCCACCGGCCACGTCATGATCGCGACGTAGATGATGTACTCGGCGATGTTGCCGAGCGTGATCGCGCCCTCGATCACGAGCCGCCCGCCGATCCACACGACGAGGATCGTCGACGCGCCGATAAGGATCTGCATGATCGGGCGGAAGGCGGCGTCGACGCGGGCGAGGTCGAGCGCGCGCTCCTGATAGGCGTGGCTCTCCGTCTCGAACCGCTGCTCCTCGAAGCGCTCACGCGTGTATGCCTTCACGACGCGGACGCCGGCGAGCGCCTCCTGCACCCGGCTCGTGAGCGTCGAGTACTGGCTCTGCATCGCGTCGGTGCGGTCGTGGACGAGTTTGGAGACGAAGAAGATGGCGACGGCCAGGAACGGCATCGGCGCGAGCGCCCACAGCGTGAGCGTCGGCGAGATCAGCAGCATCACCACGAGGACGGTCGCGACCGTCGTGAGGGCGCGGACGGCGTACATGATGGCCGGGCCGATGTAGCGGCGGACCCGCTCGATGTCGCTCGTGGCGCGCGTGATGACGTCGCCCGTCGGGAAGCGGTGGTAGAACCCGGCCGAGAGCGTCTGCAGGTGCCCGTAGAGCCGGTTCCGCAGGTCGTACTCGATGTGCCGGCTCGCGACGACGACCGTCCGACGCATCACGAACGAGAAGAGCCCGCTGACGAGCGAGAGCGCCATGATCGCCGCCGCCACAAGGATGAGCGCGTAGCTGAAGTACGCGAAGAGGAACCCGTCGGCCGCCGTGCCCTCGTAGAGCTTGTAGACCGTCACCATCCGCGGGATCGCATCGACGGCCACACGGACGACGACGGGCACGACGATCGCGAAGCCCGCCGAGGCGAGGGCCGCGATCAGGCCGGGGATCATCAGCCCACGGTAGGTCCAGAGGTACGGGTTGAGGCGGCGGAGCGGGCTCATGGCGGGGCGGTGGGCGTGCTCCTCCCAACGCCCCGCCGAGGGTTGTGATCCGGTGGGTGAGGTGTGGAAGTGTGGGTGTGTGGAGGTCTAGACGTGTTCCATGCTTCCACGCCTAGCAAATCAGAGGCGTCAACCTGCGAGCGCACTTTCTACTACGACTTTAGGGCACTGAGCGTGGGACGAGAACGGGATTCCCAATGACGAAGCCGCCTCGGGGGGAATCAACCCTGCGAACGCTAAACTGAGCAGCGGATCGCGTGCGACACGGCTCCTCTAACTCTGCGAAGTCACCCGGGTCGCTGGGGTGATCGAAGGCGGCGACAACGGTATTGCCGTTCAGGAAAACGAGATAATTTGTGCCCTCATTGGACTTCTCACCACTCCAGAGATAAGGCCAGTCGAAGCCAAGGTCGGCTTCAGCCATCTCCACTGTGGTATATGGATGAAAGACGCAGAACCGCGTCCACTCGAAAGGCGCAAGCTCGGCGAAGTCGATGGTATCGCCACGACTCTCGCGGACACGTTCAGCGAGTCTTTCTGAGAGGTCACCGCCGTCGGGCGGTCCAGCTAGTCCGCAAGCACTGAGCATGAGCAAGAGGGAAAGCAGCTTGACTTGCACCAACTCAGCAGTTGCAGGACACCTCCCATTCATACGTCCACACCTCCAAACGTCCACACGTAATCACGTCTCGGTGACCGACACCTCGGGGTGGACGCGGTTCTTGGGAATCAGCGCGGGCCAGTACGCGATCACCTCGCTCGGCTTCGGGCGGCCCCCGGCGAAACCGGTCACGGCGCTCGGGCCGGTGAGAATCAGCGGCGCGATCTCGCGGCCGAACTGCTCCACGGCCTCGCGGCTCTGGGAACGGACGGAGACGCGGAGCATCACCTCGTCGAGGTCGTCCGTGCCCGTCGCCTCGCGGTCGTCGCGCTCGGAGAGAGCGTTGAGGCCGATCAGTTCGCTGCGATATTCGTCGAAGGTGAGGTCGAGCGCGTCGAGCCGATCTTTGAGAATCTGGGCGGCGGCGCGGGCTTTCTTCGCCGCGTCGGGCCAGGCGTAGACGAGCGTCGACGACGCCTTCCAGCCGTCCGAATACGCGGCGCTGACTTTGTAAAACTCGGTGTCCGGCTCGCCCGCGATGCCGTGAACGCGGACGCGGTTCTGGCCATCGGCGTCGAGGTGGATCGAGGTGAAGTCGGCGATGCAATCCGGCGTGATGTAGTCCTTCGGGTCGCCGATCTCGTAGAGCAACTGCTCGGCGACGGTCGCCGTCGAGACGAGGCCGCCGGTGCCGTCGTGCTTCGTCACCGCGAACGTCCCGTCGGGGTGCGCCTCCACGATTGGGAAACCGATGCGTGCCATGTCCGGCACGGTGTCCCAGTCCGTAAAGTTGCCGCCCGACGACTGCGCGCCGCATTCGAGGATGTGCCCGGCGACCGTCCCGGCGGCCATCTTGTCCCAGTCCTCGCGGTCCCAGCCGAACTCGTGGATCATCGGGGCGAGCGTGAGGCCGGTGTCGGTCGTGCGCCCGGTGATGACCACGTCGGCTCCTTGCTTCAGCGCCTCCACGATCGGCCCGGCGCCGAGATACGCATTCGCGCTCACCATCTGGTCGCGGACGGGCGCGAGCAATTCACCCGTCTCCATGTGCTTCAGCTCGACGCCATCGGCGAGGAGGGCGTCGAGGTCGTCGAGGAGGTCGTCGCCGGTGACGACGGCGATCTTGACACCGGTGATGCCATGCTCCTTCGCGTACGCCACGATCGCGTCGCGGCAGGCGAGGGGGTTCACGCCGCCCGCGTTCGAGATGATCGTGAACCCGCGCTCTTTGATGTCCGGCAGCAGCTCGGTCACGACCTCGACGAAGTCGCGCGCGTAGCCGAGGTCGGGGTTGCGGAGCTTCTGCTTCTGGAGGATGGACATGGTCACCTCGGCGAGGTAGTCCATCACGAGGTAGTCGATGGGGCCGCCGCGGGCCTGGTCGATGGGGGCGCGCTGGAGGTCGCCCCAGAAGCCCTGGCCGGAAGCGATGCGGATGGTGTCTTTCATTAGAACGAATTGGGTGAGCGGGAGGCGGCGGAAGTTACGTGATGCGTGAGACGTGATGCGTGAGGCCAAGCACCACCGTCGAGCCTCCTCTCACGCATCACGTCTCACGCATCACACGTACGGGCTCTGCACGCGGGCCTGCGCGATCTTCTGCGTGTCGATGGCGATGACGAGCTCTTCGTTCGTCGGGATCGTCCAGACCTGCACGGGGCTGTCGTCCGTCGAGATCTTCGCGGCGGTGCCGACGGCGGCGGCGTTCCGCTCGGGGTCGATCACGATGCCGAGGCGGTCGAGGTCGGCGCAGATCTGGGCGCGGATGCGGGGGCTGTTCTGCCCGATGCCGGCGGTGAAGACGAGGGCGTCGGCCCCGTTGAGGCTGGCGAGGTACTGCCCGATGTACGCCTTCGCACGGAAGCAGAACACGTCGACGGCCTGGCGGCAGCGGACGTCGCCGTCGTCGGCCTCGGCCAGCAAGTCGCGCATGTCGGCGGCGTAGCCGCTGAGCCCGAGCAGCCCGCTGTAGCGGTTCAGCATCGAGTGGACCTCGGCGAGCGTCAGCTCCTCTTTCTCGACGAGGTCGAACACAATACTCGGGTCGATCGTGCCGCAGCGCGTGCCCATCACGAGCCCGGCGAGCGGCGTCATCCCCATCGACGTGTCGACGCTCCGGCCGTCTCGGATCGCCGCCATCGAGCAGCCGTTGCCGAGGTGGGCCGTGATGACCCGGCTGTCGAGCTTGTCGATGCCGGCGAGCTCGTAGAGTTGGCGACTGACGTAGTAGTGGCTGGTGCCGTGGAAGCCGTAGCGACGAATCTTGTGGCGGCGGTAGAGCCGGTTCGGGATCGCGTAGAGGAAGGCGTGCTCGGGGAGCGTCTGGTGGAACGCCGTGTCGAAGACGGCGACGTGCGGCACGTCGGGGAGCGCGGCCTGCGCCGCTTTGATGCCCCGGAGGTTCGCCGGGTTGTGGAGCGGGGCGAGGTCGAACGCGTCACGGATCGCGTCGATCACCTCGTCGTCGATCAGCACGCTCTCGGCGAAGCGCTCGCCGCCGTGGACGACGCGGTGCCCGACGGCGTCGATCGTCGCGTCGAGCCGGTCGTCGCCCTCGAAGAGCGCCTTCATCACGAACTGGAGCGCCTCGGTGTGGTCGGACGCCTGCAGGCTCTGGCGCGTCTTCTTCCCGTCCCCGACGCGGACGGACACGAGCGACGAGACGGCGCCGATCCGCTCGACGTGCCCCTCGGCAAGCGTGTCGCGCGTGTCGACGTCGAGCACATCGAACTTGAGGGAGGAGGAGCCGCAGTTGATGACGAGGACGTTCATGGGTCGGAGGGGAGGGTGAGTTCGGGGGGAAGGGCGTCGCGGGAGAGGAGGTCGGCGACGAGCCGGAGGAGACGCTGCTGCTCGGGCCACGCGAGCCGGGCCGCCGCCGCATCGGGCGGGAGCCACGCGAAGGCGTCGTGCTCGTCGTCCAGCACCGGGTCGCCGTCGAGTTCGGCGGCGAAGGCGGGGATCAGGTTGAGCCGGTCCGTCTGCCATTCGTAGAACGCGTTCACGCTCGGGACGGTCCACGCGCGGACCGGTCGCCGTCCGGTCTCCTCCGTGACTTCGCGGAGCGCGGCTTCCCACGCCGCCTCGCCCCCTTCCATCTTCCCGCCCACGACGCGCCACGTCCCGGCGTAGACGCGCCCCGACGCACGGCGGAGCAGCAGGAACTCGACGCCGTCGGCGCCGCGTCGGTACGGGTACACGTCGGCCACGCGGACGGCGGCGCGGGGGAGATCGGACATTGGAAGCGGAATGGGTGAGCCCACAAGCTACCGCCGCCGAACGCACCGCCACCTCGCCGCGTCGAACCTCCGAGGGGTCGGCGCGTGTCAGCACCGATTCCACCCGCCACCCCGCCCCATGAATCCCAGCGATGTCGAAAACGCGTACTGGGTGATCACCGGCTCCGTCGTCGGCTTCCTCGTCCTCGCGTTCATCCTGCTCTACCCCGTCCACCGGTTCCTGAACCGGGAGGAGCACACGAGCCGTTCGTGGACGCAGGACGAGATCGCCCGCCGTCAGCAGCGCTTCGGCGACGGCAGCCCGAGCGGGGAGCCGGAGCCGCCCGGCGAGCGCCCCCGGCCCGACAGCGACGCCACGTAGCGCGCTACAGCCCGTCCGCGCCGACGGCTATGGCTAGCTGATCGGTTTCCACGAAGAGGTACGGCGCGAGCTTCTCGAACGTCTTCGGCCCGATCCCCTTGACGCGGATCACGTCGCGAGGCCGCGCGAAGTCGCCGTGGGCCGCCCGGTACTCGACGATGCGCTCGGCCATCTTCGGCCCGATGCCGGGGAGCCGCTGGAGCAACTGCTCCGAGGCCGTGTTGACGTTCATCCGCACCGGGCCCTGCTTCATCGGCCGACGCGGCGTGCGAGGCTCGGCCGACGCGAGACGTGCTTCGTCTCCTGCGGGAGCGGCCTTGGCCTCCGTGCCCTCGACCGGAAGCTCGGGCTGGAGCGATGCCGTGCGAACAGCGAACGTGCTGTCGAGCGCCGCGTAGGCCGCCTCTCCCTGCGGTACCGACCGGCCCTGCTCGTAGCGGACGCCGAGCCCGACGAGGAGGAGCACGACGACGAAGACGAGCGCGGAGGACTCCGACGAGGTGATGGCGAGGCGTTGCTGGAGGGCGTAGAAGCGGTGCATCACGGAGCGGGTTGGATGGACGACATCAGACACTTGTTTTTATTAGACACTCCGCCTTCCCCTCCGTAACTCTCCCCCTGATATTCAGGCCCACATCCGCGCCCGCGCCTCGCCACCGACGCAGCGTTGACACCGCGCCGTCGTACGTTGGCGGCTCCCCGCCCGCCTCCCCCCGCCATGATCGTTCGCACCGACGCCGTCGTCCTCCGCGCCATCGAATACGGCGAGACGAGCCAGATCGTCACGCTCTTCACGCGGCAGCACGGGCAGCTCACGGTGATGGCGAAGGGCGCGCGTCGCCCCAAGAGCCGGTTCGGGTCGTCGCTCCAGCCGATGGCCTACGTGCAGGTCGTCTACTACTACAAGCCCGGCCGGGGCATGCAGACGCTGAAGGAGGCGACGCACGTCCGCGTCCTCCACGGGACGGCGGCCGACATGGGCCGGATCACGGTCGGGCTGCGGATGGTCGAGCTCGCGCGCGTGCTCTCACAGGACCAGGAGCAGAACGTCCTCCTCTTCACGCTCCTCGTCCAGTCGCTGCTTCGGCTCAACGACGCGCCCGAGCGAGCCGCGAACGTGCTGCCCTACTTCCAGCTCCGCCTCGCCGCCCTCCTCGGCTTCTCTCCCGACATCGACCGCGACGCTGTGCTCGCCCTCGACGACGGCGGCGGCGTGCTCGCGCTCGACACCGGGGCCGTCCTCCCGACGGCCGCCGTGCCGAAGGCGGGGCTCCGCGCGAGCCGCGCCGCGCTCCGCTCCTTCGCCGTCTTCGCCCGCGCCGACCTCGACACCGTCATGCGGATGGCGCTCGACGACGACCTCCGCGCGGAGGTGAACCGCCTCGTCGACGCTTTCCTGCGGCACCACGTCGAGGACGCGTATCCGCACCGCGTCAGCAAAGTTATCGACCAGCTCACCGCGCGGACGGGGCGCTGAGCAGGCAGGCGTCATCCGCAGGCTCCGCTGGGCAGCTATAAATGGGGCGCTAGATCACGAGTAAGCCCGGGCCGGGAACATACTTGTCGAAACAAGTGTTTGGCGCGGTCCCTGCTCCCCCTAACCCTCAGCATTCGCCATGAACACGACCACCCACTTCCTCTCCGCCCTCTTTTTCCTCGGCGTGCTCGGCGGCCTCACCGCCTGCGCCGACGTCGGCGACGCCCCGCAGGCTACCGTCGAAGACGTGTCGCCGATGGCGAACGCGGCCGAGCCGTTCACCGGCACGCCCGTCGCCATCGACACCGCGCAGAGCGCCATCCGCTGGCGCGCGGCGAAGGTGACCGGCGCGCACGATGGCGGCTTCCGCACCTTCGACGGCGTCGTGTACCGCGACGGCGGCGTCCTCACCGGCGTGGACCTCACGATCGACGCGGCCTCCATCTGGAGCGATAACGAGAAGCTCACCGGCCACCTCAAGAGCGCCGACTTCTTCGACGTCGAGCAGTTCTCCGAGGCCACCTTCCGCGCCGACTCCTTCGAGCTCATTGCCGTCGAAGACTCCGTTGAGTGGGCCGAGGCCACGCACCGCATCGGCGGCGTCCTCACGATGCACGGGCAGGCGCAGCGCATCACGTTCCCCGCGAAAGTCACCGTCACCGACGACGCCATCACGGCCACCGCCGACTTCCTGATCGAGCGCAGCCGCTGGGATCTCACCTACCCCGGCAAGCCCGACGACCTCATCCAAGAAGAGGTCCGGCTCATGTTCGACGTCGTGGCACCGGGCACGATGGAGCCCGCTGCCTCCCAAGGCGAAACGGCGTCGGTTTCGGGCTGAGGAGGACACCGCATGTCGTATCGGGTATCTCCCTATGTGTGAAAAGTGGGGTTTTTAGTCTCCCCATTTGACACACTATGTGTGAGTAACGTATGTTGCCGCCGCCATAAATTGCTCATTTGACGCCCTTTACGACCCGCCTCACGCCATGAGCCGCAAGCAGCTTACGTCTAAACAGCACTCCTTCCTGCAGTTCCTCGCCGAGCATGTGCGGAAGCAGAAGGTCTGGCCGACCTACCGCGAAGTGGTCGACCACTTCGGCTACCGCTCGCCGAACTCCGTGACGCAGAACCTCCAGGCGCTCGCGAAGAAGGGCTACCTCACACGGGACCAGAACGGCTACCGGCTCGTCGGGCAGCGCTCCGGGCTCCAGGCCACCGGCTTCCCGGTGCAGGGCACGGTCGAGGACGGCTCGTTCGAGATCAGCCTCAGCGTCGACGAGATTACGCTGAAGGACCTGTTCCCGGAGCTCGACAAGACCTTCGCCGTGCGGCTCTCGGATCAGGAAGCCCGCGGGATCAACGTGGACGGCGGCGGCTACCTCCTGCTCCAAGAGGCGGAGGTCGGCAACGGCGAGATGGCAGCGGTGCTCTACGGCGGTGCCCTCGACGTGTGCCGGGTCTACCGCGACGAGGACGAGTTCCGCCTCCTGCACGACGACGGGACGGAAACGTCGGTGAGCGCGGGGCAGAAAGGCTTCAAGCTGCTCGGCCGCTACGCCGGGCACATCAACCAGCGTGGCCTCTTTCGCTCGCCTGCGGCGTCCTACGTCGAATACGGCATGGACGACAGCGTCGTGACGACGGCATAGCCCGTCGCGCTCGTTTGCGAGGCGCCGGATCCTCTCGAGGGTCCGGCGCTTTCCATTTCCGTCCACCGCGCCAGCGCGCGGACGCCCTTCCGCTCTCGCCCCTCGAACCATGCAGGAGTACGCCGTCCCCGTCTATCGCACCGCTCGCTACGCTCTCCTCGGTGAACCGACGGGGCCGGTCGAAGAGGTGTGGATGGTGTGCCACGGCTATGGGCAGCTCGCCTCCTACTTCCTCCGGCCCTTCCGCGAGATAGAAGCCCCGCACCGGCTCATCGTCGCGCCCGAGGGGCTGTCGCGGTTCTACCTCGACGACGGCTCGGGGACGCACCACCGCGTCGGCGCATCGTGGATGACGCGCGAGGGGCGCGAGGCCGAGATCGACGACTACGTCCGCTTCCTCGATGCCGTGTACACCGACGTGCTGACGCGGGCCGGGCGCGTCCACGTCCGGCTCACCGCGCTCGGGTTCTCGCAGGGCGGCGCGACCGTCACGCGCTGGCTCGCCCGCAGCCCTGCGCTTGCCCGTCCGCCCGCCGACCGCCTCATCCTGTGGGGCTCGCTCCTCCCCCACGACCTCGACCTCGCAGCGCACCGGACCTGGCTGAACGATACGGCGCTCACGCTCGTCGTCGGGACCGAAGACGAGTACGCGACGCCGGAACGCGTGGCCGAGGAGGAGGCCCGGCTACGCGCGGCAGGCGTCGACCATCGCACCGTCCGCTTCGACGGCGGGCACCGGATCGACGCGGACGAACTCCGCCGGCTCGCGGCGGGCGGGTGACCCCACACAAGGCCCTTCACGCGACGGATCGGCGGCGGCGTGCTGCATCCCACCTCGGTCATCGATATTATCAGAAGACACCTACTGACTGGCCCCCACTGCACGCTCCCTTCCCCACCACCCGACCCCTTCCCATGACTCCGCTCCGATTCGCCTCCGCCGCCCCCGTTTTGTTCGCGGCGCTCGCGCTCCTCATCGCAGGTTGCGCGGGCTCCAAGCTCCCCCCGCCGGACCTCTCGGCATCGCGCTCCGCGATCGCTCAGGCCGACCAGGCCGGCGCGTCGGAAGCCGCGCCGCTCGCGCTCCGCAACGCCCGCCAGAAAGTGCAGCAGGCCGAGGAAGCCTCGAACCGCGGCGACTACCGCCGGGCGCAGATGCTCTCCGAGCAGGCCGAGATCGACGCCAAGCTCGCCGAGGCCACGGCGCGCTCTGCGAAAGCGCAGGCCGCCGTCGACGAACTCCGCGAGAGCATCCGTGTCCTCCGCGATGAGATCAACCGGAACCGTCCGGCGAGCGGCGGACAGTAGCCACTTTCCGCATCGCCCCTTTCTAGATCCCCACTGTCTATCCCGCCTCCCGCTATGAAACGTCTCCTGTTCTCCCTCGTCCTCGTCCCTCTGCTCGTCGCAGGGTGCGGCGGCCCGCCGCGTGCGAACGTCGCACTCACCGAGGCCCGCGAGGCCTACAACCGCGCCTCGAACGACCCCGTCATCGTTGCGAACGCGCCCGTCGCCCTGCAAGAAGCGCAGGAATCCCTCCGCCGAGCCATCTCGGTGTGGGAGCAGAAAGAGGATGTAGATGAAGTGGAGCACCACGCCTACCTCGCCCACCAGCGCGTCCGCATCGCCGAAGAGACGGCCAAGCTGAACGCCGCGCAGAAGGAGGTCGAGGAGGTCCGCAACGAGCGGCAGCAGGTCGTGCTCGAAGCCCGCGCCACGGAGGCCGAGCGGGCCCAGCGCGAAGCCGAGGCCGAGCGTGCCCGCGCCATCGCCGCCCAGGCCGAGGCCGAGGCCGCGCTCGCCCGCGCCCGCGAACTCGCCGAGCAGGTGAACGAGCTCGAGGCCGAGCTGACGCGGCGGGGCCTCGTCCTCACGCTGGGCGACGTGCTCTTCGACACGGGCCAGGCCACGCTCAAGCCCGGCGCCGAGCGCACGACGGCTGCCCTCGTCACCTTCCTCAACGAGAACCCCGAGCGGAACGTGCTCATCGAGGGGTTCACCGACAGCGTCGGCTCGGACCAGTCGAACCTCAGCCTCTCCCAGCGCCGCGCCGACGCCGTGCGGACGTCGCTCACCGGGCAGGGCATCGCCGGCACGCGGATCCGCACGCGCGGCTACGGCGAGGCCTACCCCGTTGCATCGAACGACACCCCCGCCGGCCGCCAGCAGAACCGCCGCGTTGAGATCGTCATCTCCGACCCGCAGGGCGCCATCCCGGATCGGACGCCGTAGCGGCGATACGCCCTCGCTCTAGGCCGCGTCCCACCGCAGGGACGCGGCCTTTTCCTTTTTTGCCAAACTATTTCGCCCCCTGCTACGGCACCGGGAACCGACCGCTCGCTTCGCTACTCTCACGGGTGTCTAACGGCGACGCACAGCGTTCGCACCTATCCACTCCATCTACCTCATTGCGAGGTCAACTCCGATGGCAGACCCCAAGAAGCCCCAGGGCAACAAGCCGGCCGGCGGAACCAAAGCTGGCGACAAAGGCGGCAGCAAGGGCGGCACGAAGAAATCCAAGTAACCCCGCTGCGCCCCTAGCAAAAAGGCCGCGCCTTCTAAGGAGGGCGCGGCCTTTCTTGGAAGATCCAGCAGACGATCTAGGCCGTCTCCAGCGACGTGTTGAGGAAGTCGCGGAGGACGTAGTTGAGGATGCCGCCGTGGCGGTAGTACTCCACCTCGATCGGCGTCGAGAGCGCACACGTCACGGGGAACGAGACCTCGCTGCCGTCGGCCCGCTGGGCGATCACCTCCACGTCCTGGTTTGCTTCGAGGTCGTCGGGGACGGGGATCGAGAACGTCTCGGTCCCATCGAGCCCAAACGTGTCGAGCGTCTCGCCGTCCTTGAACACGAGCGGGAGCACGCCCATTCCGACGAGGTTCGAGCGGTGGATCCGCTCGAAGCTCTCGGCGATGACGGCCTTGACGCCGAGGAGGATCGTCCCCTTCGCCGCCCAGTCGCGCGACGAGCCCATCCCGTAGTCGTTCCCGGCGACGACGACGAGCGGCGTGCCGTCGGCCTGGTACTTCATCGCGGCGTCGTAGATGTACATCTGCTCGCCGGTCGGGAAGTAGGTCGTCCAGCCGCCCTCGGTGCCCGGCGCGAGTTGGTTGCGGAGGCGGATGTTGCCGAACGTGCCGCGCGTCATCACGCGGTCGTTCCCGCGCCGCGAGCCGAACGAGTTGAACTCCTTGGGCTCGACGCCGTGCTCCTGCAGGTAGCGGCCGGCGGGCTCGCCGGGCGGGATCGCGCCGGCGGGCGAGATGTGGTCCGTCGTCGTCGAGTCGCCGACTTTGGCAAGGAGCTTCGCCCCTTTGATCGGCTGGATCGTCGGGACGGTGGGCGTCACGTCCATGAAGAACGGCGGCTCCTGGATGTAGGTCGAGTCGTCGGTCCACTCGTAGAGCGCGCCGCCGGAGATCGGCATGTCGTTCCACTTCGGGTTCGACTCCTCGATGCCGTCGTACATCTCGGCGAACTGCGAGGGCTTGACGTGCTCGTTGATGGCGTCGAGGATCTCCTGCGCGCTCGGCCAGAGGTCGCGCATGAAGACGTCGTTGCCGTCCGTGTCCTGCCCGATCGGATCGTTTCGCAGGTCGATGTCGACCGTTCCGGCGAGGGCGTAGGCGACGACGAGCGGCGGGCTCGCGAGGTAGTTCGCCTTCACGAGCGGGTGGATGCGGCCCTCGAAGTTGCGGTTGCCCGAGAGCACGCCGGCCACGATGAGGTTGCCGTCTTTGATCGCATCCTCGACGGGATCAGGCAGCGGGCCCGAGTTGCCGATGCACGTCGTGCAGCCGTAGCCGACGAGCGAGAAGCCGAGTTGGTCGAGATACTCCTGTAAGCCGGCCGCGTTGAGGTACTCGGTCACGACGCGGCTGCCGGGGGCGAGGCTGGTCTTGACGTAGGGTGGGACCTTCAGCCCTTTCTCGACGGCCTTCTTGGCGAGCATCCCGGCCGCGAGCATCACGCTCGGGTTCGACGTGTTCGTGCACGACGTGATGGCGGCGATCGTCACATCCCCGTGGTGCATGTCGAGTTCGTTGCCCTGATCGTCTTTGTAGCGGCCCGTCTTGCCAATGCGTTCGTCGCTCAGCCCGAAGCCCTGCGGGCTGGCCGGACGACGCAGCGCCTCGTGGAACTGCGGCTGCATCTGGCCGAGCGTGAGCCGGTCCTGCGGGCGCTTCGGCCCGGAGAGGCTGGGCTCGACGTCGCCGAGGTCGAGTTCGAGCGTGTCGCGGAACTGCGGGTCGGGCGTCTCGTCGGTGCGGAAGAGGCCCTGCGCCTTCGCGTAGCGCTCGACGAGCTGGACGAGGTCCTCGGGCCGGTTCGTCCGCCGCATGTAGTTCAGCGTCTCCTCGTCGACGGGGAAGAAGCCCATCGTCGCGCCGTACTCGGGCGCCATGTTGGCGATCGTCGCGCGGTCGGGCAGCGTCATCGCCGAGAGGCCGGTGCCGTAGAACTCGACGAACTTGCCGACGACGCCGTGCTTGCGGAGCATCTGCGTGACGGTCAGCGTGAGGTCCGTCGCCGTGACGCCCTCCTTCAGCCGACCCGTGAGCTTGAACCCGATTACTTCGGGCATGAGCATGAAGATCGGCTGGCCGAGCATCGCCGCCTCGGCCTCGATCCCGCCGACGCCCCACCCGAGCACGCCGAGCCCGTTGATCATCGTCGTGTGCGAGTCGGTCCCGACGAGCGTGTCGGGGTAGGCGAGGGGCAGACCCTCGTCCGTCATCGTCGTCATCACGCCTTTGGCGAGGTACTCCAGGTTGACCTGGTGGCAGATCCCGCGCTCGGGCGGGACGACGCTGAAGTTCTCGAACGCGTCGGCACCCCAGCGGAGGAACTCGTAGCGCTCGCGGTTGCGCTGAAACTCGATCTCGGCGTTGATCTGGAACGCCTGCGGGAGGGCGAACGAGTCGACCTGCACCGAGTGGTCGATGACGAGGTCGACGGGGACGCGGGGGTTGATCTCCTCGGGGTCGCCGCCCTGCCGGGCCATCGCGCTGCGGAGCGCGGCGAGGTCGACGACGGCAGGCACGCCGGTGAAGTCCTGCAGGAGGACGCGGCCGGGGTTGTACGGGATCTCGGTCTGCTCCGGCCCGGACGGGTCGTACTTGGCGAGGGTCTCGACATCCTTTTCCGTGATGAGCCGGCCGTCGAGCCCGCGGAGCGCGCCTTCGAGGAGGATCTTGATGGAGAACGGGAGCCGGCTGATGGCGCCGTGGCCGAGCTCTTCCATCCGGCCGAGCCGGTAGTAGTAGGCCGAGCCGTTGCCGGTGTCGAAGGTGTCGCGTGCGCCGAAGGGATCGTTGTTCATCGGGGAGTAGGCTGGGTCACAGATCGGAGAAGGTGTACACGCGCGGGAGGCGGGGTTTGTTTGCCAAAACCCCACGGAGAGCCGAGCCACACACGCCCTCGCAAGATAACTCCGCGCACACTCACCGTCCCGAACGAGCATCGCCCCGGAGCCGCCTCACCGACGACGCCCCGGGGCGATGCCCCCGGACTCTACTGGACCGCTCGGATCAGCGGATCACCGTAAACCGGCGCGTGGTGCGCGCCTCGCCCACGGTCGCGTGCAGCACGTAGACGCCCTGCGCGAGGCCTGACGGCACCGAGAACTCGTGCTCGCCCGCTCTGAGCGCGCCGACCGCGAGGCGGGCGACTTCACGCCCGAGCACGTCGTAGACCACCACGCGGCCCGACGCCGGAGCGTCGAGGGTCAGGCGCACCGTGACAGCACCGGCCGAGGGGTTGGGCCACACGGCGAGGCGCGCATCCTGCGGATGCGTCAGGGTGGGCGCGTCCTCGTCGTCGGTGCCCACGTTCGAGAAGGCGCGGAGCACGAACGCGCGGTCGTTCTGCTGGCTGGACCCCACGTCCGACTGGCCGGCGGCGAGGATGCGCCCCTCGGCGTCGAAGGCGAGGTCATAGACGAGGTCGGCCCCGCCGCCGAGGTCGACCCGGAACGTCCCGCCGTTCCCGAAGCCGGCATCGAGCTGGCCGCCCGAGGTGAGGCGCACGAGGTAGGCAGCCTGCGCGCCGAGCACGCCGCCGTTGACTGGCCGCGAGAAGCTGATCGTGCCCCCGACGACGACCGCTCCGTCGTCGGCCACGCGAAGGATGAGGGGCGAGGCGGAATTCGCCGTCTCGTCGAGCGGGACCACCGTCAGGCCGTCCTCTCCGAACGAGACGTCCACGGCGCCCGCCGCTGTGAGCCGCGCCACGGCGACGGCGAGAGGGCCGCCACCAAGCGCGTACCCGGCCAGAACCGGACGACCATCGTCGTCCACGGTCACGCCTTTCTGCTGCGCCGCGAGCGTCGAGAGCGTCGCGACGCCACTCGCGCCGAAGCCGGCGTCGAGCGTGCCGCCCGGCAGCAGCCGGTAGACGAACGTCGGATCTATAGAACCGTCCTTGAACGCCGCTACGACACGCCCCTGGCCGTCCACATCGAGGCCGCCGAACGTCGTCCCGTCGGCGGGGAAGAAGTAGCCGTCCGTCCCGAAGGCCGCGTCCACGGCGCCATCCGGCGTCAGCTTCACGAGGCCCGGGGTCAAGGCACCGCCACCGGGCGCGAAGAACCCCTGCACCACGGCACCGCCGTCCGCCGCAGGCACCGCCACGGATCCGCCCACGCCCACGATCCCGTCTGTGCCGTAGCCCGTATCGAGCGATCCGTCGGCGTTGACGCGCCACGTTTCGGAGAGCCCCACGATGAGCACATCGCCGTCGGCCACGCGGAAGGCGTTGAGCGTGCCGTTGAAGTGCGGGCTCGCCACGCCGTCCGTGCCGAAGTCCGGGTCGAGCGAGCCGTCGGGGAGGAGGCGGACGAGCGATCCGTAGGACCCCACGACGAGTGTGCTCTCGTCACCGCCGAAGCCGGAGGCCGAGGGCGGAAGCACGCCCACGCCGTATTCGATGCCGCTGAACAGAGGAAAAACTGTGCGGCCGTTCACCCCGAAGCCGGGGTCGAGCGGCCCGGTGGCGACCGTCTCGCCGAAGACGTAGCGGAAGACGCCGTTGCGCTCGGGCTCGGCGAACGAGCACGCCCACGCATTCCCGATCACGGCGTTGGGCGAGATGGCATAGTTCGAGGTGCAGAGCACGCCGTTGTCGTCGAGCGGGTAGCCGTCGCCAATCGAGGCGAGCGTAGCGCCCTGATCGCTGGAGAGGAACAGGTCCTGGGCGAATACAGCGTTGTAGAGAAACCACGGGCGCGCATCGTCCGGGGTGTAGTGCACGCGGCCCCACGCGGTGGGCTCCGCCGTCGGCTGCCCGCTCCACGCCGTGCCGTCGGCCGAGGCGAACAGCGAGCCGGCCGAGGCTTTCACCCAGAGCATGTCGCCTTCGACCCACAGGTTCGTGGCGAACTGCGCCGATCCGTCGAAGGGGACCGCCGTCCACGCGTCTCCATCGAGCCGGAAGAGCTGGCCGATGCTGTTGAGCGCGAAGAACGCCCCGCCGAACCGGACCACGCCGGCCATCGCCCGCTGCTCCAGCGGAATCCACGTCGCGCCGCCATCGGTGGAGCGGTACGAGGTGTTGCCGCCCGTCACGACGTAGGTGTCACCGTCGCGGGCCACGCTCGCGCCTTGGCCGGCGGGCAGACGGGAGGGCGTCTCGGCCCAGGTCGTGCCCTGATCGTTGGACAGGAGCAGGCCCGTCACGCCGCCGCCCTGGATGAGTACAGCGAGCCGGCCGTCGAGATCGCCGAAGAACGAGCCGCGCGCACTACCGTTGTAGCCGGTGAACACCACCTCCCACGAGGCCCCGTCGTCGGCCGAGCGGACGATGTCGAACCGGTTGGGGACGGGCTGACCGGCGAGGACGGAGGCGTACACGTAGTCCGCGTCGGCGGCGACGAGGTTCACCGCGTAGAGGTCGTTGGTGGCGATGAACGGGTCCACGCGTTGCCACTGCGCCTGGGCGGGGACGGCCGCGAAGAGCACGAGGAGGAGGGGGACGAGCGGGAGTCGGAAGGCCATGGGGATGCGGGGAGGTGAGAGGGACATCCCAGGTTAGCCTGCCTCCCGACCGCAGCGCCATCCCCGGTGCCGGGTATATTGCGCCCCCCCCCCCCTCGGTAGCCCTCTCCAGAAGCGGGGATACCCCGCCTGCGAATCCGCTGCCACCTCTCGGACGCCCCCGTCTCCACCCTTCAGCCGCTCTCGACATGCTGCGCGAAGAGGCGGTCGAGCACGGCGGCCGGATCGGTCGTGCGGCCGGTGTGGACGGGCGAGGTCTGGAGCGCGGCGCTGCGCGGGGCCGTCAGCCAGTGGAACCGCTCGCTCGGCGGCAGCAGCCCGACGGGCCCGCCCTCGGCCCCACCCGCAGCGACACGCTCGTAGGCGTCGAGGAAGCGGTCGAGCAAGTCCACGTCGAGGTCGGGACAGCGGGCGGTGAGCCACGCAGCGTCGCGGCGGAGTCGGGCTTCGAGGAAGCGCGCGGTCCGCGCATGGAGCACGACGCCCACCGTCACGAAGTCCTCGCGGGCGACGCACGGCACGACGCGGACCGTCGCGTAGTCGTAGTCGTGGATCACACTCATCGGCGGTAGGACAGCGTTTCGGGCATCGCCGACTGCACGGCCTGCCGGGCCCGTTCGGCCTCGGCGGCAAACACTCGGGGGCCGCCCAGCCGGGTGCGGAAGTAGTCGAGGTAGGCCTGCCGGTTCGCCTCGGGCGTCGCGAACGGCGGCGTCCTCCCCTCCGGCGCGTCCATCAGCAGAGCGTCCGGGACGGCATCGAGCACGGCGCGGAGCGCTTCGTCGGTGAGGCGCGGCGCGAGGCGGGCGTCGGCGTCGGCGAGGGACGAAGCGCGGGGGAGGAGGACGTGGTCTTTGATCGGGGCGAACGGCGAGCGCGCCCGCGTCTCGTCCACGCTCGGCCAGTCGTGGTGGAAGTAGAGCGCGGCGCCGTGGTCGATCAGCCACACGGCGTCCTCCCAGACGAGGAGGTTCGGGTTGCGCGGCGTCCGGTCGATGTTCGTCGTGAGCGCGTCGAGCCAAACGACGTCGGCGGCGCGCTCCGGCGTGACGAGGTCGGCGACGGCGACGGGGTCGTACGTGAATGCCCCGTCGAGGTAGCGCAGCCCAACGTTCGGGCCCCGGCTGCCGCGGAGGATGTCCTGAATCTCCGGGTCTGGCTCCGTCCGCCCGAACCCTTCGTCGAGGTGGACCGCCGCGAGGTCGGGCACGGGCAGCCCGAGGCGCTGCGCGACGAGACCGACGATCAGTTCGGCGACGAGCGCCCGCGCCCCCTGCCCCGCGCCCCGGAATTTGACCACGAAGAGATCGCCGTCGTCGGTCTCGACAAGCGCCGGAAGCGAGCCACCCTCGCGGAGCGGGAGGGCGTAGCGGACGGCAGACGGGGCGGGAAGCGGAGCGGGCATAGCGGCAGGAATTGATTGCCCCCTTGTAGCACCCGCCGCGCTGCACGTTCCTTCGCGCGCGACCACACGACGATGGCCCAAAAAAAGGCCGGCCCCGGAGCTATCCCTTCTCCGAGGCCGGGCCGATCTCAACACCGCACGTCGCGGGAGGAGGTGCGACGATTGGTTACCTCCACTACGGGAAACCCGCCGCCGAGTTACCGATGGGGCGCGGCGTGCCCCGGCGTGTTGTGAACGGCCCGTTTCTGCACACGAAGCGCAGGGCGCTACGGCCCACGCCGCTACTGCGCGATGCGGACTTCGACTTTCTCCGCCGCGCCCGCGTTCTGCCCGATCGCCGCCGCCGCCGCCTCCGACAGCTCGATCAGGAAGCCTTCGCTGACGGGGCCGCGGTCGTTGACGCGGACGAGCGTGCTGCGGCCCGTCGCGGGCATCGTGACGAGGAGGACGGTGCCGAACGGGAGCGTCCGGTGGCTCGCCGTGAGCGCGGCCGGGTCGTAAGGCTCGCCGCTGATCGTCTCGCGGCCTCGGTACGAGTCGGGGTAGACGAGGGCGAGGCCGGTCTCGTCGGCGGTCGGCGGCGGCGCGGGCTGGCGGTAGTGCTTGGCACCCACGGAATCGGGGAGGACGACGAGCGTGCCGGCCGGCAGCGGTGCCGTCGTGAGCGTGTTGACGGCGAGGAGGCGGCCGACGGTCGTGCCGTAGCGCGCGGCGATGGTGAAGAGGGTCTCGCCCCGCACGACGGTGTGGACCTGATCGTCGCCGACCGTGCTCTGCGTCACGTCGTAGGGCTGTCCGGCCCCGGGTAGCACGACGGGAGCGGCGGGCCGGGCTGCGCCCGAAACCGCCAGCTGCTGCCCGACGGCGAGATTATCGCCTCTCAAGCTGTTCCGCTGGCGGAGCGCGTCGACGGTCGTGCCGTAGAGGCGCGCAATCGCGAAGAGCGTCTCCCCCGCCTGCACGACGTGGACCTGCGCCGCCTCGTCGCCGGCCACCGGCCGGGCCGACAGGATGACCTGCCCACTCGTACCCGCACCGATGCGGACGCGCGAGATCGTCGCGGGCGGCGGCGGCGGCGGCGGCGGCCCCGTCGGGATCGGGTCGGGCGGGTCGAGCACGATCTCACGCCCCCCGGCCGCGACGATCACCGACGGCCCGACGTCGGCCGGTTCGTCGGCGTACTCATCTTCCAGCGGCGCGGGTGCTGGCGTAGGCGTCGATGCGGGGGCCGGTTGCTCTGCCGGTCCGGGCGGCTGTGCGGCGGGCAAGCCGGGGAGGGCCGCCCCTTGAATCGGGCGCGGCGTGGCGCCCTCCAGCGGCGCGATCGCGAGCTGCTGCCCGACGCTGATGACATCCGTCGTCAACCCGTTAAGTGCCTTGAGCTGCGCGACGGTCAGCCCGTTCGCGCGCGCGATCTTGAACAGCGTGTCGCCGCGCTGCACGACGTGGATCGCGGTCGTCTGCGCCCACACGGCCGACGCCGGTACGGCGAGGGCGAGCGTGACGGCGAGCGCCGCGCGGTAGAGCCATCGTCTCATCGTCTCTCGCATCATCAACTGATTGCTATTCGTCATCGAACCCGATGCCCTGCGCTTCGAGCAGGGCGCCCTGCAACTCCGAGCGGGCATGGAGATCAGAGGCCTGTCCGGCCCGGTCCACGCCGGTCCGGTACGTGCGGATCGCTTCGTCCGGCCGACCGAGCGTTTCGTAGAGCTTGCCGAGGTGGTAGTACGTGCCGACGTAGTCGGGGTGCTCGTCGGCCAGCCGTTCGAAACACGCCAGCGCCTCGTTTGTTTCGCCGCGCTTGAGGTGCTCCTGCGCAATGGCGTAGCGGACGAACGGGTCGTCCGGGTCCTCGCGGTGGTAGTCGAGGAGGGTGTCGAGGCGGTCCATCGGAGGCGGGAATCGTTGGGCGGGAATCGTTGGGCGGGAAAGCTAAAAGTACGCCTCACCAGCCGCCGCCCGCACCGCCGCCGCCGAAGCCGCCGCCGCCGAAGCCGCCAAAACCGCCCCCACCACCGAAGCCACCGCCGCCGAACCCGCCGCCGCCGCGATGCCCGCCGCCCCATCCGCCGGGGAAGACGATCACGGGCGGCATCCCCGAGCCCCGACGCACTTTCCTGCCTCCGTTGCCGCGCCCGCCGTCGCGCCCGGAGGACACGAGCGCGATCACGATGACGAGGACGATCACGATCAGCGCGAGCGGTACGCCGTCGCCCGGCCCCTCCGGCCCGCCGTCGGCGACGCTGTACTCGCCGGCGGCGGCGTCCATCAGAGCGGAGACGGCTTCGGAGATGCCGCCGTAGAACTGCCCCTGCCGGAAGCTCGGCACGATGATGCGGCGGACGATCTGCCCGGCGACGGCATCGGGGATCGCTCCTTCGAGCCCGAAGCCCGTCGCGATGAACACCTGCCGGTCCTCGGTCGAGACGAGGAGGACGACGCCGTTGTCGGTGGCGCCCTGCCCCACGCCCCACGCCTGTCCGAGCTCCGTCGCGAACTGCCCCGCATCCGCGCCGTCGAGCGTCGGCAGGATCACGACGACGATCTGGTTCGAGGTCGTGTCGTCGAAGGCGATGAGCTTCTGGTTGAGCGCCTGCCGCTCTGCGCTTGAGAGCAGCCCGGCGCGGTCGATCACGAGGCCTTCCGAGGGCGACGGGCGCGGCGGGATGTCCTGCGCCACGGCCGCTGGCACGGCGAGGACGAGGAGAAGCAACGAGAGGCAGAAACGCATACTTGGAAGCGGCGGTAGGGGGCTTGATTCATCAAGCCCCTACGGACTCAGCGACCCCGGCGGGGCACGGGCTAATCGAACTCGACGGTCGGCGCCTGCTCGGCCCCGGCCTCGGCCTCGAACGGGACCCGGCGGTCGAACCCGAAGATGCCGGCCATGACGTTCGCCGGGAAGCTGCGGACCGACGTGTTGTAGTCGCGCACGACTTCGTTGTAGCGCGTCCGCGCCACGTTGATGCGGTTTTCCGTGCCTTCGAGCTGGACCTGGAGATCGCGGAACGCCTCCGTGGCACCGAGTTCGGGGTAGTCCTCGCGGACGGCGTTGATGAGGGCGCCGGTGGCGTTTCCGAGCGCGCCCTGCGCCTGCAAGAACTCCTGCACGCGGGCTGGATTGTTCAGGTCCTCGTCGGAGAGCGTGATGTTGACGGCGCGCGTGCGGGCTTCGGTGACGGCCGTGAGCGTGTTCTGCTCGAAGTCGGCGGCGCCCTGCACCGTCGAGACGAGGTTCGGGATGAGGTCGGCGCGGCGCTGGTACGTCGTCTCGACGTTGGCCCACGCTTCCTCGACGGCTGTGTCCTCTTGGACGAGGGAGTTGTACGTGCCGCAGCCCGCGCAGCCGATAAAGCCGACGACGAGCACGACGAAGAGGATGACGATGGCCCCGGTGCTTCGCATGACGCTGGAGGTGGAGTGGAAAGGCGTGTGGGTGGGGCGGCCGGATCGGCGCGCCGCCCCAACATACTCCGAACCGTCCCGCAGGTGCCCGGCCTTCTCCGCGCCCGCGCCGCGTGCCACCGCCGACTATCCACACGCTGTGTTCCGCCTCCGTAACGTTCGCTCCAAACGGTTGATAGAGAGCTGCACCCGGCCGATCTTCTGCCCTTCCTCGCTGGCTCGCCAGCACCTACTCATCAACGTATCTCTCATGCATCGTGCCTTCTTCGCCCTCGTCGTCCTCTTGCTCGCGCCGGGTGTCCTCGCCCAAGATAGTGCCCCTCATAAAGGGAGTTTACTTCTGGAAGGCTCTGTTGGCTATGCGAGCCTAGGGGGAACGTTGTACGCTACTTTGGCTCAGGACCGATACGGCGTTTGGGAGGTCACGCCTGAAGTCAAATACTTTGTCACTCCTCACATCGCCCTTGGAGCCCTTATACAATTCAACCGGGTCTCCTACGATGACAGAGCTTCCACTGAAGCCCTGACTATCGGCCCGACAGCGTCGTATTACTTCGACCGCGTTGGAGGGCGGACACTCCCCTTCGTCTCTGGGGGGATAGCGTTTAGCACAATGGAGTACGTCTTTCCGCACATAGGCAACCCGGACATCGCTCAACCCACCGTAAGTGGTTCCGGATTCTCGGGCCATCTCTCCGGCGGAGTCGCGTACGCCATGACTAACGCTGTGCTACTGGCAGGAACGGTACTCTATGAACGCTTCTGGTACACGCTGGACAATGAAGCAGGCGACTTGAGTGCAAACAAGCTGGGTGTGCGTCTCGGCATCGCCTATTCGCTCTGATACACCAACCCGAGCGCGGCGGCCATCAACTCTGCAGGGTGCCGGGCTTCGCGGTCCGTGGTGTCGGCGATCTGCGCGCGGCAGGACGTTCCGGCGGCGATGACGTGCGTCTCCGGCGCGGCGGCGCGGACGGCGGGCGCGAGCACGCGCTCGGCCATCGCCTTCGACACAGCGACGTGCTCGGCCTCGTAGCCGAACGCCCCCGCCATCCCGCAGCACCCCGAGTCGACGGGCTCGACCTCGAACCCGGCCGTCTTCAGGCACGCCACGCTCGGGGCGATCCCGCTGAGTGCTTTCTGGTGGCAGTGTCCGTGGAGGAGGACGCGACCCGCCTGCTTCCACGGCAGCGCCTCGAATGTATCGGCGTGCGCGGCCACGAACTCCTCGAACGTCTGCGCTTGCACCGCGACGGCCTTTGCCCGCGCATCGCCCGGCAGGAGGGCGAGGAACTCGTCGCGGAGGGTCAGGATGCAACTCGGCTCCAGCCCGACGATCGGCAGCCCGGCCTCGGCGTATGGCGCGAGCGTGTCGATGGCGTCGCGCGCCAGCTCCTTCGCCCGCCCGAGCACACCTTTTGAGAGGTACGTCCGCCCGCAGCAGCGGTACGGCGGGACGACGACGGCGAAGCCCGCCGCTTCGAGCACGGCGTGGGCTGCGCGCGCCACGTCGGGTTCGAGGTAGCGGTTGAACGTGTCGGCGTAGAGCACGACCCCCTGCCGCGCTCGCGGTCGCTGCGGGACACGTCCCTCCGCTCCCAGCTTCACGCGGCTGTCCCCCTCGTCGAGGGGGACAGCTTCCCGAGTGTGCCCGGAGACGAAGTCGGAGGGCGCGAGGGAAGCGGGGGGTCCGAACGGGTGCCGCGCGAAGGCCGGGAGCGCGCGCTCCGTCGTAATACCGAGCTTGCGGAGCGCCAGCTGCGCGGGCTTCGACGTCGCCATTCGGTTGGCGAGCGGGGCGAGCGGGCCGGCGAGTCGTTGCGCTCGCTTCGGGAGGTCGGCGAGAAGTTTGGCGCGGAGCGGCATCTGCCCCGCCTCCCACAGCTTCGCCTGCCACGCCGACTTCAGCGCCGCCATGTCGACCGACGCCGGGCACTCGGACTTGCACGCCTTGCACGAGATGCAGAGGTCCATCACGTCCTTCATCTCCGGCCCCGTGAGCGACGCCGGCGGGAGCGCGCCGGAGAGCGCGAGGCGGAGCGCGTTCGCCCGCCCGCGCGTCGAGTCCTTCTCCTCGCCCGTCACCATGAAACTCGGGCACATCGTCCCCGCGTCGCGCTTGCGGCAGACGGCAGAGCCGTTGCACTGCTCGACGGCGGCGGCGAACCCGCCCGACCCGAAGTCGAGGTCGCTCATCAGCGGGATCGCGTCGTAATCGGGTCCGTACCGGAGATTCTCTGTCATCGGCGGCGCTTCGACGACGCGGTTCGGGTTGAACCGGCGCTCCGGGTCGAAGGCGTCTTTGACGCCGCGGTAGGCTTCGTAGAGGTCGGGGCCGTAGAAACTCGGGGCGAGCCAGCTCCGCGCGAGGCCGTCGCCGTGCTCGGACGCGAGGATGCCGCCATACTCTTTGACGAGGTCGGCCGAGGCGGCGGCGATCCGCTCCATCGCGGCGATGTCGGCGGCCCGTTTGATGTCGAGGAAGGGGCGGACGTGGAGGCAGCCGGCGCTCGCGTGGGCGTAGACGACGGCCTCGGTCCCGGCCTCGCGCATCACGCCTTCGAGCCGGGTGATGTAGTCCGGCAGGTGCTCGACGGGCACGGCGGCGTCCTCGATGAACGCCTGCGCTTGCACCGGGAGGCGCGCGCTCATCGCGAGTCCCAGCCCGACTTTGCGGATCGACCACACGTCGCGGATCTGCGCGCCGACGAGGCACCGTGTCATCACCCCGCTCGGCCCGATCGCACGTTGCAACTCGTCGAGCTTGGCCGCGAGTTCGGCGTCGCTCTCGCCGTAGTACTCGACGATGAGGAGCGCGGCCGGGTCGCCCTGCACGAAGTGGAGCTTGGGGCGGTATTCCTCGACGGCGCGGGCGCGGTGGAGCGCGATCCGGTCGAAGAGCTCGACGGCGGCGGGGTCGGTGTCGAGGAGCGAAGGGACGGCTTCGAGCGCGGCGCGGCGGGTCTCGTAGTGGACGACGCCGAGCGCCGTCTGCCGGGGCTTCTCGACGAGGCCGAGCGTGATCGACGTGGCGAACGCGAGCGTGCCTTCGCTGCCGCAGAGGAGCGAAGCGAGGTTCCGGCTCGCCGCCCCGTCGCCGCCGTCGGCGAGAAGCCGTTCGAGCCGATAGCCGCCCGCGCGCCGCCACCACGCGGGCGTGTCACGGCGGACGACCTCGGCCCGCTCGGCGATCAGCCGGTCGAGGCTCCGGTACACGTCGCCCTCCGCGCCGCCGGCTTTCAGCTTGTGCTGCCAGCCCGCATCGTCGAGCGCGCCGAACGTGACGGGCGTGCCGTCGGGCAGCAGCGCGTCGACGCTGCGGACGTGGTCGACGACGGAGCCGTAGCGAATCGAGTGCGTGCCCGTCGCGTTCGTCCCGAGCATGCCGCCGAGCGTGGCGCGGTTCGAGCTCGCCGGGTCCGGCCCGAACTCCAGCCCGTAGGGCGCGAGGTGCGCGTTGAGCGTGTCGAGCACGACGCCGGGCTGCACCGTCACCGTGCGCGCCTCGGCGTCGACCGGGCCGATCCCGTCGAGGTGCAGCGACGTGTCGATCACGAGCGCCGCGCCGACGGCCGAGCCCGCGAGGCTCGACCCGCTGCCGCGCGGGAGCACGGGGATCCCGAACCGCGCCGCCTCCTCGACCGCCGCCTGAATGTCATCCACGTGGCGCGGGAGGAGCACGCCGACGGGCTCGATCTGATACATCGAAGCGTCGGTGGCGTAGAGCGCCCGCGACATGGCGTCGAGGCGGAGGTCGCCTGCGATCCGGGGGCGGAGGGCGGCGGCGAAGTCGGCGAGGGGCAGGGCGGCGTTCGGCATGGGCCGATTATACCACGTCTGTCTCCGCGCGTTCGAGCACGCTGTCAGATTTAGGTACGACGAGGCAGCCCGGCTTCGACGGGTGATCTTTCACGAGTCGGTCGCCCGGCACGCCGCGCAGCAGCCACAGGATGAGCGCGTCGCCGCCCGCCGCAAGCGTGAACAGGAGCCCGAACCAGAACGTCGCCCCTGCCCCGACAGCGAGCCCGACGAGCGCGGGGACGAGCCCGAGTACGAGCCCCGGCGTGACCGCACCGATGCGGTACGCCCGCGCCGACATCGCCTCGGTGCTGTGGGCGTACGGCGTCAGCGTCTTCCACTGAAACCCGAAGCGGACCGAGCCGGGCGCAGCCCCCGCAAGCCGCCACGCGATCCCGTGCAGCGCCTCGTGTACGACGACGCCTCCGATGAAGAGCAGCAGGAACTCCCACACCGGCTCGAAGAGGTCGTTGAACCCACCGCCGAGCGCGCCCCATCCCCACGCGAGCCCGTACCCGACGGCGAGCACCGCGAGCGGCGGCAGCACGCCGACGATCGCCGCGACGTTCGCCTGCGTCATCGACGCCGTGCGCTCCTCGTATCCGTCGTCGTGTTCAGATTCCATTGGTTTCCTGTCGCGTAGGCAGACCTGTGTGTCTGCTCTGTCTGAGCCCGGTCTGAGCGCAGCGGCAAACCCGAACAGGGCGGACACGTGGGTCCGCCCCTACGGGCCATCGTGCCGGGCCGTGGCCCGCAATCACACCTCGATCTCGACGCCCTGCTCGGGGAGGACGACCTCTGTGCCGGGGTAGAACCGCTGGAGCGTCTCGCGCATCCACTGCTTCGCCTCGGTCTCGCCGTGGACGAGCACGACCTTCTTCGGCCGCAGCCGGTCGACGAGTTGGATGAGGTCCTGCCGGTGGGAATGGCCGCTGAAGCGGAAGCGCGCGACCTCGGCGTGCACCTCCTGCTCGCCGCTCTCCTCGTTGAGCACGACGACGGTGCCCTTGCCCTCGGCCGCCGCCTTCAGCAGCCGGTCGCCGGGCGAGTCCTCTTTGGAGAAGCCGACGAAGAAGATGCCGTGCTTGTCGTCCTCGACGAGCCACTGCGCGAGCGTGTTCGAGAGCGTCCGCTCGAAGAGCATCCCGCTGGAGACGACGTGGATGCTGGGCTCGCCGACGGCGCGGCGCCCGGCCTCGTCGTTGCGCGGGAAGCGCTGTTGGTCGACGCCGAAGACCTCGAACTCGGGGTTCAGCCGGGGCGTCGCGAGCCGCGTTTTGTCGTAGAGGTCGGCGACGGCGCGCATCTGGCCGTTCGTGTAGATCGGCGTGTCCTGCGGGATGATGCCGCGCCGCTTGTAGCGGTCGAGGAGGGCCAGCGTTTCCTGCGCGCGGCCGAGGGCGAAGACGGGGACGAGCACGGTCCCGCCGCGCTCGAGTGTCCGAGCGATCGCCTCGCCGAAGAGCTTCTCTTGCTCGCGCCGCGTCGTCTGCTCGGCCTCTTCGTCGGCGCCCATCGTGGATTCGAGCAGGAGCACGTCGATGGGGCCGTCGGGGTACTCGCCGCCGGGGATGATCGTCTGCGCGCGGAGGTGGGTGTCGCTCGTGTAAAAGATGCGCCGGGATTCGCCGTTCTCCTCGGTCTCGATCAAAATCCCGGCCGCGCCGAGGATGTGGCCCGCGTGGTAGAACTGCGCGCGGACGGGCGCCTTCGCCTTCCGCCCCGTGAGGTCGATGTTCGCGCCGAGCTCGTGCGACTCGTAGAGGTAGCTCAGCGCCTCGACGGCGTCGGCGTCGAAGAGCGGCTTCGCCGTCGTCGAGCCCTCGAGCAGCCGCCGTCGCTGGAGCCGGGCCGACGAAGGCAGCAGCACCTCGGCGAGCAGGTGCGTCGGCTTCGTCATGTGAACGCCGATGTGCGGGAAGAGCTGGACGATCACCGGCAGCGCGCCGAGGTGGTCGTGGTGGGCGTGCGAGACGAGGACGTGGTCCACGGGCCGCTCCATCCGGTCGCGGATGAGCGAGAAGTCGGGGAGGCTCTCGACGCCGTCCTCCTCCGGGTCCACGCCGGCGTCGAGGACGAGGCCGGTGCCGGCCACATTGAGGTAGTGGCAGCTGGCTCCGATCTCACGGGTGCTCCCGAGCGCGAGGTATCGCATCAAGTGGTCTTCAGGTTTGTTGGGATATCAATCCGGTCGAAGTGTACAAACAACGCCGGGGTTCTCGCGAGGGCACGCTGCCGTCGCCTATCCCCCCACTATTCACACCCGCTGCGTCCTCGCGCCCGATCCGTGACCACTCCAGCCTTTTCGATGACCCTTCACATTCCGGGCCCGCAGGTTGGCACGATCGCCCCCCAACGCGGTGTCCTCTCTCGGTGACCCGTTGCACGGCCTGTCTACGGCGGTGCACGCAGCAATGAAGTGGGCTGCAGCCGGCCGAAAGCAGTACCCGTGCTCTCCCCTTCTCTGAACACTCCTCTTTGGCTCCAAACGGACATAACCGAGGGTCTTCACATTTGTTAAACACATCCTTCACACACCTGCTCGAAGATGGCAAGGTCTTGGGACTATATCTCGTGCATCCGAATGAGGAAGGCTCCGCCCTTCAACCGGACCCCTCCTCATTCGGCCCCTCATGCCCCACAGAGATAAACCCGAATCCTATGCGCAACATGACTCAGCGCCCCTTTGTCGCCGCGGTCTCCGCCGTCCTCGCGATGCTGCTGCTGGCGCTCTCCTTCGTCTTCATCTCCGTCGACCGCAAGACGCTCGCGGCCAACGACCTCCCGGTGTTCAACATGCCGGCCGTCGAAGTGAAGTCGACGCCGGAGTTCACCACGGCCGACGTGGCGGACGACGTGCTGTGGCTGGCCCGCGTGATCTACTCCGAGACGAAGCGGAACGACGAGCAGGAGCTCGTCGCGTGGACCGTCCGCAACCGCGTCGAGACCGGCTACCGCGGCAAGAAGACGTTTAAGAGCGTCGTGCTCGACCCGTGGCAGTACAGCGCGTTCAACAGCAACAGCCCGAAGCGCAGCCACTACAGCACGCTCGCGCCGGCCTCCACCGCGACGGGCTTCCAGAGCGCCCTCCGCGTCGCCCACGAGGTCTACTACGCCGACGCCAGCGAGCGGCCCTTCGCCGAGACCACGCGCCACTTCTACAGCGAGCGCTCGATGGTCGGCGGCAAGGCTCCGAACTGGGCCGTGGGCCAGCGCCCCGTCCAGCTCGCGGACCACGACATCGACCCGCGCCGCTTCCGGTTTTACGCCGCGATAGCGTAAACCCCGGCCGCTCCGAACGAACGAGGGCGCCTTCCCCACGGGAGGCGCCCTCGCTACGTTTTATGCTGGCATCGTCTGTGCCAGCCTCGTCAGCTTGCGACGCCGCGTTGCCGGAGGTAATCGAGTACGGCGCCGGTGAATGCCTCGGGCCGCTCGATCATCAGCAGGTGCCCGGCGTCGGGGATCTCGACGAGGTCGGCGTAGGGGATGGCCTCGGCGCCGGGACCGAAGACGCCGCGCGGCGTGCCGGGGTGGAGGTACGGGTTCGGGATGAGCCCGTCGTACTGCCCGTAGACCACGAGCGTCGGGACGGCGATCTCGCCCAGCCGGTCCGACGTCGGCTCGTCGATCATGCCGTGGACGGAGCGGAGGACGGCGTACGCGAAGGCGTCCATCTCGTCGGACTTCGCCATGCGCGCGCGCTCCTCCACCAGCCATTCCCACTTCGGATTCCAGTGGTGGACGTTGAGCGCGAGGTTGCGACGGATCGCCTCCTCGCTCGCGTTCGCGATCCCTTCCTCGGTGAGCACGTTCGCCAGCCACGCGCCCTCGCCCTCGTCGAACGCCTCGACGCCGGCGGGCGCCGCGAGCACGAGCCGGTCGATGAGGTCGGGCCGCTCCAGCGCGAGCGTAATCCCGACCTGCCCGCCCATCGAGTGGCCGACGTAGACGAGCGGATCGAGGTCGAGCGCCTGGATGAAGCGGGCGAGCGTCTCGGCGTAGAACGTCATGTCGTACGGGTACGCCCCCTTCGCCGACTTCCCGAAGCCCGGCAGGTCGACGGCGACGACGCGGTAGCCGGCGTCGGCGAGGTCCTGGATGGTGTAGCGCCAGAAGCCGGCGTTCGAGGCGAGACCGTGGACGAGCAGGATCGTCTCATCGCCCTCGCCCACGTCGATGTACGCGAGGCGGGGGTCGTCGAGGGCGTAGCTCACGTCGAAGCCGTAGTCGATCGCTTCGAAGGCGAGGGGCGGGGCGTCGGCGTAGCGGGTGCCGGAGCAGCCGGCGAGCGTGGCGAGGAGCACGGCGAGAGAAAGAGAGCGAAAGCGCATCGCGGGATCGGGGTTAAAACATGAGCCAGGAGAGCGTCACGAACACGGCCCACGGGTCGTCGGGCTTCACGTCGAACGGCTCGGAGCCGGGGGCTTCGTAGACGGCCGAGGGCGCGTCGTAGAAGTCGCCGAGCCCGACGTAGGCCGCATGGAGACCGAGCGTGAGGAACACCTTGAGGTCGTACGTCAGTTCGGCGTTGACCTCGGTGCCCATGTAGCGCCCGCCGCCGGCCGGGGCCTCGCCCGCGAACGCCGTCGCCGCGCCGAGCTTCGCCGTGAGCTTGTTCGGGACGAGGTCGCGCGAGACGTTCGCGAAGAGCCCCGTCACGCCGAGCCCCTGGTTCGCGATGTCGTGGACGAGCGAGTAGTAGCGGTTGACGACCTGCGCGTCGGGGAAGAGCAGGAGCGAGCGGCCCGAGACGTAGACCCCGACGGGCGAGCCGTACGTGTTGCCCGTGATCACGCTGTTCACCGTGCCGTCGGCCGCGCCGTCGGCGTCGCCCGTCGTGTAGAGCGCTTCGACGGCGACGTGGTCGCCACCGGTGCGGCCGTACTGGTAGGCGACACGCGCGTTCGCCGCGACGCCGAAGACGCTTACGGCGTCCTGCTCCGGCCGCTCGATCGAGCCGAAGTTCGTCATCACGAAGGCGTCGGCCCACCACGGGCCGACGGCGAACTCGCGGTTGTAGCTCGCGCGGGCGCCAGCCCAGCCCAGGGCGGCGGTGTAGTCTTGCGGGAGGACGAGCCGCGTCGTCCCGTTGTAGGCGGCGAGCAGGCTGTTCAGCCCCTGCCCGAGGATCGAGATGCCGCCGCGGCCCTTCGCGCGGTCGCTCACCCCCCACACGTCGATGCCGACTTCGAGGCCGGGCGCGAGCAGGTGCTCCACATCGATCATCCCGAGGATCACGTCGTCATCGCCGGCGACGAGGTTCTCCCACAATTGGAAGACGCCGACGCGGGCGCGGGTCGCGGGCGTCACGTTCGCATACGCCGAGATGCCGACCGCCTGCGTGCCCCAGTACGCGAGCTTGTAGCCGCTCTGCTGGAAGCTCTGGAGCGTGTTCACGTTCGGGTCGCGCGCGCCGTCGAACATCCGCTGGAGCCCGACGACGACGTTGTAACGCGCGCTCGGCCGGATGTCCACGTTCGCCATCAGCGTCTGCAGGTTGATCTGCCCCGCGTTGATGGCGCCGCCGCGGTTGTTGCCCACGCCGTAGGCGACGTCGCCCCACGTGTAGTCGATCTTAAAGAGGCCTCGGAAGGTGGCGTAGCCGTCGAGGATTTTGGGGCGATAGACGAAGTACGGGACGAACCGCTGCTCCGTGTAGTTCGCGATCTGGTCCACGGTCCGCGTCGAGTTCGGGCCGAAGAGGCGGCCGATGACCTGGCCTTGCAGGAGGTCGTTCGACGGGGTCACGTTCGACGCCGTCGTGCGGGTAAAGCTGTACCCGATGAAGGTGAGTTCCTTCGGGATCGGCTCGTCCACGCGCTCGCCTTCGCCCGGGCCGCGCCAGAGCGAGTCGGGCGGCATGACGGGGTCCGGCACCTGCGCGAGCGCCGGCACGGCGACGGCGACGAGGAGGACGGAGAGGAGGAAGCGCATAGCGAGACGGGCTGGAGCGAAAAAGGAGAGGGCGGGCGCCCGATCGGACGCCCGCCCCCGTCATGCAGCGGTCAGATGCCGACGCGGACGAACTGCTGGATCCACGTCCCGGCCAGCGGCGTGCCGTTGAAAGCCGTGCTGCCGAAACCGGCCTCGGCCGTCGCGGGCGTGAAGCCCTGGATCTCCGGCTGCGTCTGGATCACCTCGTAGCGGAGGAAGTCTTGGGCCGCGTTGACTCCGTAGATCCCGCGCGACGTGACGGTCGACGGCGTGTCCTGCTCGAGCACGATCTCGTAAATCGGGTCGCCGTTCGCGTCCTCGGAGTCCGTCGCGGTCACGGCGTAGCTGCCCGTGAACGTCACCGCCACATTGTCCGTGCTCGTCGCGACGACGTTGTAGGTGCCGTTGCCGGAGAACTCCGCGTCGATGCGGGCGGTCGGGAAGGCCGGGTTGCCGGCGAGGCCGGGAGCCACGTTCGCGCCCTCGGAGAGCCACGTGCCGACGAGTTGGAGCACGACGTCGACGGTGACGGTCCCGGTGGCGGTGTTGTCGCCATCGCTCACGGTGTAGGTAAACGAGTCCTGCCCGCTGAAGCCGAGGTCGGACGTGTAGACGACGGCGCCATCGACAATCTCGACCGTGCCGTTGCTGGCCGTGCCGACGGCGGTGACCGTGAGGTCGTCCCCGTCCGGGTCGGTGTCATTCGCGAGCACGTCGACCGTCTCGGCGGTGGCTTCGAGGGCGGTGGCGGTGTCGGCCGTAGCCGTCGGCGCGCCGTTGTCGTCGCCGTCCGAGTCGCAGCCGACGAAGGTCAGCGCGACGAACAGGACGAGCGCAAAGTGAAGTAGGTTTTTCATCGTGGTGTAGGGTTGGGTTGCGTGCTGTGGTGGCGGGGCCGTCGCAGGGACGACCGCTACGCCGTGGGTTTTTTCGGGAGGAGGACGGACTCGCCTTCGGCGACGACCTCCCCGTCTTGGTCGAGGCAGCGCGTCGCGAAACGGACGCGGTTCTTCTCGTCCATCTTCTCGACGACCTCGGCCTCCGCCGTGATCGTGTCGCCGATGAAGACGGGCTTTTTGAAGGCGAGGCTCTGCGAGACGTAGAGCGCGCCGGGGCCGGGGAGCTGCATCCCGACGACCGTCGAGACGAACCCGACGAGGAGCGCGCCGTGGACGACGGGCTGCCCGAACCGCGTCTTCTTCGCGTGCTCGTGGTCGATGTGCAGCGGGTTGAAGTCGCCGGTGATCCCGGCGAAAAGGGTCACGTCGGCTTGCGTGATCGTCTTCGTGAAGCGGGCCGTGTCGCCCACTTTGATGTCGTTGATCGTCTTGCCGTTCATGCGGGGAGTTCGGATTCGCGGAGCGCGCGCTTGAGCACTTTGCCGCTGTCGCTGGTGGGGAGGGCGTCGAGGAACGCGACGTGCTTGGGGACCTTGTATTTCGCGAGGCCGGTCCGGGCGAACGCGAGGAGCGCGTCGGCGTCGAGCGCCGCGCCGTCGTGGAGCACGACGAACGCCTTGCCGACCTCGCCCCACCGCTCGTCCGGCACGCCGACGACGGCGACGGCCTTTACGGCGGGATGCGTCTGCAAGTAGCCCTCGACCTCGGCGGGATAGACGTTCTCGGCCCCGCTGATGAACATCTCCTTCTTCCGCCCGACGACGTAGAAGTAGCCCTCGGCGTCGCGGCGGACGAGGTCGCCGGTGTGGAGCCAGCCGTCGCGGAGCGTCTCGGCCGTGGCCTCGGGGTTGCGCCAGTAGCCCGCCATCACGGCCGGGCCGCGCAGCACGAGCTCGCCGATTTCGTCGGCTGCGAGTTCGCGCCCGCCGTCGTCCACGACGCGGGCGTCGATGTAGAAGTTGGGGAAGCCGATCGAGCCCGCCTTCCGCTCGGCGTCGCGCTCGGGGAGCGAGAACACGTTCGGGCCGAACTCGGTGAGGCCGTAGCCCTGCCGGATCGGGACGCCCTTCGCGTGCCACGCGCGGATCAGCCCCTTCGGCATCGGCTCGCCGCCGACAATCGCGTAGCGGACGGAGCCGAGCGAGACCTCGGCGAAGGCGGGCGTGTCGTGCATCATCGCCAGCATCGTCGGCACGCCGAAGAGGATCGTCAAGCCGCGCTCGTCGCAGAGCCGAAGCACGCGGTCCGGGTCGAAGCCGGTGAGGAGAAGCGTGCCGCCGTGGTGGATGACGGGCGTCGTGAGGACGTGCCAGCCGCCGGTGTGGAAGAGCGGCGCGAAGATCGCCGTGCGGTCGGCCTCGGTGAGGTTCAGCCGGAGCCCGGTGTTGACCGAGTTCCAGAAGATCCCCCGGTTCGTGAGGACGGCGCCCTTCGGCGCGCCCGTCGTGCCGCTCGTGTAGAGGATCATGCACGCCGCGTCGAAGTCCGGCTCGGGCACGTCGAGATCACTCGGCAGCGAATCGTCGTGCATCCGCGCCTGCAACTCGGCGAAATCGACAGTAGACACGTCTGCGCCGTCGAGCTTGTCTGCAAACGACGCGTCCACGACGACGAGCGCGGGCGCGGCATCGGTCACGACGTGGGCGACTTCGCGCGGGGCGAGCCGCCAGTTCACAGGCACGAGGACGGCCCCAAGCCGCTGCACGGCGAAGAAGAGGAGCACATACTCCAGCGCGTTCGGCGCGAGCACGGCGACGCGCTCGCCCGCCGCGATCCCGTGCTCGTCGCGGAACCACCGCGCCGTGCGGTGGACGATGCGCGCGGCCTCAGCGTACGTCACGCTCCGCCCCGCGTCGAGGTCGTCGATGGCGATGCGGTCGGGGGCGTAGAGCGCCCAGCGTTCGAGCCAGTCGGTGCGGATCGGGACGTCCGGTTGCGTCATAGTCATATCCCCTCCCGTGTCATCCTGAGCGAAGCGAGCGCCAGCGAGCGTAGTCGAAGGATCCCGTCAGGTCGGCGGCACCATGCGGGAGATCCTTCGGCTACGTCCCGACACGTCGGGACTTCGCTCAGGATGCCACGATGAATGGAGGAGGCAGTCATCAGAGGGTCGGCGCTTTCTGCGCAGGTTTGGAGCGGGCGAAGCGCGGCCGGCCAGGCGCAGCGACGCCAGCGGCCATCACCAAGAGCGACGCGACGAGCGCGTACGTCGCCGGCACGGCGGGGTTATTCCAGTACGGGCCGAGCTCGAAGTAGTACGTCCCGAAGTGGACGAGGAGCGCGACGACCGACGCCGCCGCCACCCAGTGCCGCGTCACGCGCTTGACGAAAATGCCCGCGAGGACCGGGACGAACGTGGCCGCGAACAGGCCGTAGACGCCGTTCTGCGCGAAGATCGCCACCGACAGCGACGGGTCGATGAGCTGCTGCCACGAGAAGTACAGCGTGACCGGGATGAGCGCGACCAGGAACCACCGCGCGTAGCGGACGCCGCGGTCCTTCCAGTCCGGCGCGGCCGTGATGCGCGCGGGCAGGACCGTTTTGAGGAAGTCATTCGCGAAGATCGACGAGAGCGCGACGAGGATGCCCTCCATCGTCGAGAACCCGGCGGCGAGCACGCCGAGCACGACGATCGCGCGCGGCAGCGGCGCGAACGCCTCGATGAGGTACGTCGCGATCACGGTGTCCGGCGCGAGCCCGTCGCCCAGGCTCAGCCGCGCGAAGAGACCGACGGCGAGGACGGCGAAGAACAGGCTCGCCACGACGACGGCCGTCACGAGGTACTTGTTCACGTCGGCCTCGCTCCGGAGGTAGAGTGCCTTCGACATGATGTGCGGCTGCAGGATCACCGCCACACCGACGAAGAAGTTGGCGACGAATACCTCGAACACGCTGCGGAAGAGCAGGCTGCCGGGGTTGACCACGTCGGCGTACGACGGGCCGACCGCCGCCAACCGGTCGAAGAACCCGGCCCCGAGGAACTCCCACCCCGAGCCGAGCAAGAGGAGCGCGACGAGGATCATGATGCCGGCCTGGATCGCGTTCGTGCGGATGTGGCCCGCCGCGCCGCCGAGCAGGATGTACCCGAACGTGATCCCCACCGTCGTCAGGAGGGCCGCGACCTGCGGCAGCCCGAGCGCCTGTTGCAACACCACCGTCACGCCGACGACGATGAGCACGAGGAACGTGATCTGCAGCAGGCTCAGCACGGCGAAGTACAGCTTGAGCGAGCGGCTCCCGTAGCGATCCCCGATCCACTGCGGGATCGTGAGCACGGTGAACTCGTCGCCGACTTTGCGGAACCGCTTGCTGAAGACGACGAGCGCGAGGAAGATGCCGAGCGGCGTCGCCACCGCGTAGCCGAGCACGCCGGCCCAGCCGTAGAGGTAGATCAGGCCGGGGTTGATGACGAAGGTCGCCGCGCTCGTCATGTTCGCCGCGAGCGAGAGGCCGACCCAGAACGGGCTCACCGTCCGCGTCCCCACCGCGAACGACTCCATCGACCCGGCCTTCCGCCGCGCCGCGAGGCTCACGCCCACGACGGCACCGACATAGGCGAGGAAAAAGACCCAACTCAGCAGCGTTTCGCTCATGGGCTCAGGTGTCGTAGCTCCAGATCGCCGTGACGGCTGCCATCGACATCCCGCCGCCGGAGCCGACGAAGCAGACGAGGTCGCCGTCGTTCAGCACGTGCGTGCGGGCGGCGTCGCCGAGCGCCATCGGGATGCAGGCGCTGCCGGTGTAGCCGAAGCGGTCCATCACGTTGTGGCTCTTCACGTGCGGCACGCCGAGCGCGTCGAGCGTGGCGTTGATGGAGCCGATGTTGATCTGGGTGAAGAAGTAGTGGTCGACGTCGTTCGGGTCGGCACCGAGCGGGTCGAGGACTTCGCGGACGAGGCGGGGCCAGTGGACGATGTTCGTCTCGGGCGGAATCCGCTTGGCGAAGCGGAGCTTCGTGTCGCCGCGCTCGATCGCCTCGGCCGTTGCGGGCATCGCCGTGCCGCCGGCGTAGATCCCCATGTAGTCGTGGTAGGCACCCTCGGCGTAGAGCGTGCTCGTGAGGATGCCACGGTCGGCGCGGTCGGTCGGCTGGACGATCACGGCGCCGGCGCCGTCGGCGAAGAGCGTCGCGCGCTTGTAGTCGTCCCAGTCCATGAACTTGCTCATACCGTAGGCGCCGACGACGAGGATGGCGCCGTAGCGCGCGTCGGCGGCGACGTACTTCCCGGCCATGTCGAGCGCCGTCACGAAGCCGGAGCACGCCGTGTTCACGTCGAACACGCCCGCGTTCTTGGCACCGAGCTTGTGCTGGACGACGGCCGCCGTGCTCGGCGAGACGTAGTCCGGCGTGTCGGTCGAGACGATGATGAGGTCGAGGTCCTCGGGCGTCAGCCCGGCGTTCTCGAGTGCCTCCTCGGCGGCGGGGACAACGAGATCGCTCGTCGCCTGATCGTCGGCCATGAAGTGCCGCGTTTCGATGTTGCGGCTCTCGCGGAGGAAGGCGTCGATGTCCATGCCGTACTTCTCGTCGAAGACGGCGTTCGGGACGGGCTCGCCAGGGGCATGGAGCCCGGTGCCGGTGATGGTCGCTCGGCGCGGCGCGGCGTTCGGGGCGGGGATCTGCATCAGCGAGTCGTCGGCTTGGCCTGGTCCCACTCCTGCTCGAAGCGGGCGTAGAAGTCTTCCATCAGGGCGTAGAAAGCGCGCATGTGCTCCAGATTCGCACGAAGCCCGTCGGCGCCGTCGCCGATCCGGTCGAGCTCGCCGAGGAAGAACTCGGCCGTCGTTCGGTTCTTGACGACGGTGCGCATGTTGCGGCGGAAGTTGTTGTAGAAGAGGTCGGGGTCGGCCTCGTAGTAGTCGCGGCGGGCGGACTCCCCGTTCGTCTTGCGGACGAGCCCGCCGAGGGCGAGCTCGCGGATGGTCTGCGAGATCGGGCCCTTGCTGCGGCCGAGCTTCTCGGCGATGTCGTCGAGCGACTGCGGCTCGTCGTAGGCGAGGAGGAGGCCGACGATGAGCCCCTTCAGCCGGGCGAGGCCGTAGTTCTCATAGACGTTGCCGAACTCCTCGACGAGGCTGCGGCGGAGCTGCTCCGGGGTGTCGCCCACGTTCTTTTCGTTTGAAATGTTACAAACGTTGAGAACGTTAAGAAATCATCAACGCCCTGTCAAGCCTTTTCCGGCCGCGTCCCCCGATTGCAGGAATTCCCTCACATCCGCCGTGGGGACTCCGCGCCCGCCCCGAGGTCACAGACCATCCGGTAGCGCTCGAACGTCGCCCCGCGCCGCTCGACGACTTCGACGGCGTCGAGCCGGAACGCGTGGCGCGCGAAGACTGGGCGGCTGAACGCGCTGGCCTCGGTGTATAGCCGGGCGATCCCCCGCGCTCCGGCCCGCTCGACCACGGCACACAGCAACGCCGAGCCGATCCCCTGCCGCATCCGATCGGGGCGGACGTAGAGCGCCGTCACGTGGCCGTCGTCGGCGAGCCCGGCGAAGCCGGTGATCCCGCTCGCGTCTTCGGCGACGACCGTGTGGGGGTCGAGCACGAAGGAGCGGAAGCGCGGCTCCTCGGCGAAGGCGGCCCACGCCTCGACCTGCGCCGCATCGTAGTGCGCAGGGCCGACGATGCGGACGGCGGCGGCATAGAGCGCCGCGAGGTCGGGTACGTCGGCGGCAGTGGCGGCGCGGATCGGCACGGGGTCAGCCTAGCCCCTCGGTCAACGTCGTGAGCGCGGCGTCGTACTGCTCGGCGAGGTCGGCGGCACGCCCCACGCTGAAGCCGAGGTCGCGGAGGAGGCCGTCTTCGATCCCGTAGATCCACCCGTGCACGTCCAGCTTCTGCCCCCGCGCCCACGCCCCGCGTACGACTGTCGTCCGGCAGACGTTGACGACCTGCTCGACCACGTTGAGCTCGCAGAGCCGCCGCAGCCGGTCGTGCGCGTCGGTGAGGCGGTCGATCGCGGCGGCGTGTTTGTGCTTCACGTTCTGCACGTGGCGGAGCCAGTTATCGATCAGCCCGAACTCGCGGTCGGTGAGCGCGGCGAGCACGCCGCCGCAGCCGTAGTGCCCGCACACGATGACGTCCTCGACGCCGAGCACTTCGATGGCGTACTGGAGCACGGAGAGGCAGTTGAGGTCCGTGTGGACGACGACGTTCGCGACGTTGCGGTGGACGAACAGCTCGCCCGGCCGGAGCCCGACGATGTCATTGGCCGGGACGCGGCTGTCGGCGCAGCCGATCCAGAGGTAGCGCGGGGCCTGCTGGCTCGCGAGGTGCTCGAAGAACTCGGGGTCGCGCTCGTGGATGCCGGCCGCCCAGGCCCGGTTGTTCTCGAAGAGGTGGTCCAGCGTGCGCATCGGTCGGAGGGGCTAGAGCGTGTGGGAGTTTAGATGTGTGGGATTTGGGACGCGGAGGGGCGAATCCGAGCAGGGGAGTACCTCGTCCCGTCCCCACCTCCCTCCCCATACCACAGGGCCCTACATGTACTTCTCGCCGCGGACGACCTCGACGGCCTGCACCCACACGATCACGGCGTGGTGCTCGAAGTACTGCTCGGCGACGTGCTCCACGATGCGGTCGGCGACGTCGGGCGCGACGATGGCCTCGACACGGACGTTCCGCCCCTCCCAATCGCTGGCGCGGACGCCGCGCGAGCCCTCCCCCGTCGCGTCGGTGAGGGTGAAGCCGCGCGCGCCGAGCGCGGCGAGCTCTTTCAGCAGCCGGTCCCGCAGGAGCCGCTCGGCGACGACGGTGACAAGCTTCATCGGTACGGTAGCCATGAGCGGAGGGGATGCGTGATCGGAGGGGAACGAAGCTTACGCCAGCCACTCGGCCAGGGCGAAGTAGAGCGGGATGCCGAGCGTGAGGTTGAACGGGAACGTGATGCCGAGGGCGGCGGTGAGGTAGAACGTCGGGTTCGCCTCGGGGAGCGCGATGCGGACGGCGGCGGGCGCGGCGATGTAGCTCGCGCTCGACACCATCGCCCCGAGCACGGCGGCGCCGCCGACGGAGAGCCCGGCCCAGCCCCCGGCCCACACCCCGAGCGCGCCGTGGAGGATCGGCACGACGACGCCGAAGCCGACGAGGAAGAGCCCGACCTCCTTGAGATCGCGGAGCCGCCGCGCCGTGACGAGCCCCATTTCGAGGAGGAACAGCGTCAGCGCCCCTTTGAACCCGCCGACGAAGAACGGAGCCACGCCTTCCATCCCCTCGCGCCCCGCCGCCAGCCCGATGAGCAGGCCGCCGACGAGGAGGATCACGCTCCGCCCCGTCGTCACCTCGTGCAGCGCCGCCTGCCACGAGCCCGCCCGCTTCGAGCGCGTGTACGCGATCATGAGGGCGACGACGATCGCCGGGACTTCGAGGATCGCCACGAGCGCCGGCATGAACCCCTCAGCCTCGTACCCGGCGAGCGTTCCGAACGCGATCGCGACGATGAACGTGACGGCGGAGACGCTGCCGTAGTGGGCCGCGAGCGCGGCGCTGTTGACGCGGTCGAGCCGGCCGAGGCGGCGGAGCACGTTGTACGCCGTGATGGGCGTGAGCACGCCGAGCACGAGTGTCACGAGGGCGGGTCCGGCGAACTCCGCGAGCGGCGTCACGCTCAGCTCGACGCCGCCTTTGAGCCCGATCGCGAGGAGGAGGTAGATCGAGAGCGCGTCGTAGAGCGGGCGGGGGAACTCGAGGTCGCTCTTGACGAGCGACGCGACGATGCCCAGCACGAACGCGAGGATGATCGGCGAAAGGAGATTCGCGAGGATGATGTCGAGCGAGGGCATGCGGAGCCGGGAGACGAGAGGGCCCCTAAGCTACGGTGCCGCCCGCGACCGGCGCGCCTCGAACCCGGGCTCCCCCGTGACGAGGCACCGCGCCGGGAGCTATGTTCTGTCCCGCCGCGCCGCGTGCGTCCCGACGCTCCCCTCCTCCACCCCCTTTTCATGGCTGACCTCCCCACCTTCGACCGCGAACTGAGCTGGCTGGCCTTCAACGGCCGCGTGCTCCAAGAGGCCGCCGACCCCCGCGTCCCGCTCGCCGAGCGGCTCGGCTTCCTCGCCATCTTCTCGTCCAACCTCGACGAGTTCTTCCGCGTCCGCGTGGCCGCGCTTCGGGCGCTCCTCCGGCTGAAGAAGAAGCACAAGAAGGGGCTCGACGTCAGCCCGGCCAAGCTCCTCCACGAGATCCACGCCATCGTCGCCGCGCAGCAGGAGGCGTTCGGGGAGACGTTCCGCGCCCTCCTCCCCTCGCTCGAAGAGCACGGCATCGCGCTCCGCGACGAGCGCCGCCTCACGGATGAGCAGCGCGCCTATCTCCTCGACTACTTCGCCCGCGCCGTCCGGCCTCAGCTTCGCCCGATCCTCCTCGGCGACGCCGTCCCCTTCCTCGAAAACGGCCGGCTCTACCTCGCCGCCGAGCTGTGGCCCCGCGACCTCAGCCTCCGCACCGTCACCCCCGATGTCGCCCTCGTCGAGGTCCCGTCCGGCCTCGACCGCTTCGTGGAGGTCCCGGACACCGACCCCCGCGTCGTCCTCTTCCTCGACGACGTGATCCGCCTCGGGCTGCCCGGCCTCTTCCCGGCCTACGACGTCGGCGAGGCGTTCGCGGTCAAGCTCACGCGCGACGCCGACCTCAACGTCGAGGACGAGTTCAGCGGCGACCTCGTCGCCAAGATCCGCAAGGCGCTCGACCGCCGCGACCTCGGCCCGCCGAGCCGGTTCCTCTACGACCCGCGCATGCCCTACGGCCTCCTCACCGCGCTCAAGGACCGGCTCGGGCTGGAGGACGAGGACCTCGTCGGCGGCGGGCGCTACCACAACTTCGGCGACCTGTGGGACTTCCCGCGCCCCGCCGACCCCGCCGCCTCGTTCCCACCCCTGCCTCCCCTCCCGCACCCCGAGTTGGAAACCGCGCCGAGCCTGCTCGCGGCTGTGGCCGAGCGCGACCGGATGCTCCACCTCCCGTACCAGCGCTACGACTACGTCGTCCGCCTGCTCGAAGAGGCCGCCGAGGCCGAGGATGTCGAGGAGCTGTGGATGTCGCTCTACCGCGTCGCCACCGACTCGGCGCTCGCGCGGGCGCTCATCGCGGCGGCCGAGCGCGGCAAGCGCGTGACGGCGTTCGTCGAGGTCAAGGCCCGGTTCGATGAGGAGAACAACCTCGACTGGGCGGAGCGGATGGAGGCGGCCGGCGTCCGCGTGCTCTACAGCATGCCGGGGGTGAAGGTCCACGCCAAGCTCGCCCTCATCGGACAGCGCACCGGCAAGAAAAAGAGCGATGCCCTCCGCTACACGGGCCTGTTCTCGACGGGCAACTTCAACGAGAAGACCGCCCGCGTCTACGCCGACCACGTCCTCTTCACCGCCGACCCGCGCCTGACCGACGAGGCCCGCCGCGTCTTCGCCTTCCTCGCCGGCGAGGACGACGCGCCCACGTTCGAGCACCTCCTCGTCGCCCCGTTCACCCTCCACAAAGGCGTCACGAAGCGGATCAAGCGCGAGGTCAAGCACGCCGCCGCAGGCCGTTCGGCTCGCATGACACTCAAGATGAACGCGCTCGAAGAGGACGCCGTCATCGCCCGGCTCTACGAGGCGAGCGCGGCCGGCGTCGACGTCCGCCTCATCGTCCGCGGCTTCTGCCGACTGACGCCCGGCGTGCCCGGCCTCAGCGAGCGCATCGAGGCGCGAAGCATCGTCGACCGCTTCCTCGAACACGCCCGCGTCTACCGCTTCGACAACGACGGCGACGAGGAGCTCTTCCTCGCCTCGGCCGACTGGATGCACCGCAACTTCCACCGCCGCGTCGAGGTCGCCTTCCCGATCTACGACGACGCCCTCCGCGCCGAGATCGAGCACGTCCTCGCCCTCCAGCTCGCCGACGACACGAAGGCGCGCGTGCTCGACGCCGAGCAGCGGAACGACTACTACCGCCCGGCCCAGCGCACCGGCGTCCGCGCCCAGACCGACACCTACGCGTGGCTCCAAGCGCGCGTCATCGAACCCGCCGACGCAGCGCCAGGCTGACGGCGCGCTTGCGATCTCAGCCCCGTCCCTTCACGCGAGTGACGACGCCCGGAGCCACCGCATCGAGCACGGCCTTCAGCTTCGGCACTAACGGAGCCAGATCCTCGGCGCGGTTGCTCCGCGCTTCGAGCAACACGATCCCGACGGCGTACCGGCTCAGGTTCTGCTGATGCGGGATGCCCCGATCCGTCGTGATGAAGACGTCGAACGACGCTGCCGCCACCGAGAGCAGGTCGCCGTTCCTCCGACCGCTCCATCCCTCCTGCTGCACCGTCCGCGCCTCGATCTCCGGGGCGAGCAGCCGGACGAGCGTCTTCGGCATGTTCTCGTCGAGCAGCGCTCTCACGCCGCTGTCTCCGCTGCGTGCAGCGTCATCTCGAGGTAGGCCACGACTTGCTCCCGGCGTACGCTGGGGAAGTCGTCGAGGAACGTGTCGAGGGAGTCGCCCGCCGCGAGGTGCTGGATGAGGATCTCGATGGGGACGCGGGTGCCGGCGAAGACGAGCGCGCCGTTCATCACGTCCGGGTCGCGCGAGACGATCTGGTTCCGTTCCATAGCATTCGGCCTCGTAGAGTCGGGGGAGCAGGGTGAACGCGATCGCCTCTCGTCCGATCCCATCCCGATGGAGCTTCGCGCCGAGATCGACCACGTCCTCGCCCTCCATCTCGCCGACGACACGAAGGCGCGCATGCTCAACGCCGAGCAGCGGAACGACTACTACCGCCCGGCCCAGCGCACCGGCGTCCGCGCCCAGACCGACACCTACGCGTGGCTCCAAGCGCGCGTCATCGAACCCACTGACGGCGCGGTGGGCTGACTCAGGACCGAGTGCGGCGCGGCGCCGAAACCGGTGCCGCGGCGGCGGGCTCCTCCAGCGCGTCGAGGTCGAGCGCAGAGACGGGCGCATCGAGTGGGACGGCGGGCGCGGGCGCCTCGCCCTGCCGCTCGACCGTGCGGGCGATGATCGCTTCCATCTGCCGCTCGCGCTCCTCCACCCAGCGCGGGAGTTGGAAAGCCGTGCGCCCGATGCCCCCCAGCCCGAAAGCCACGAACAGGGCCATGATGATCATCATCTTGGGCTCCGCCCCCGGGTTCGCCGCGAAGAGCGCGAGGAACACCAGCCCCATCGCGAGAGAAGCGAAGCCAAGCGTGAGCGACTGTTGCGCGCTGCCTTTGCACGTGCTGATCCGCAGGCGGTGCCCGGACGCCGTCGGCTCGACGAGCGCGTGGAGGTTGCCATTCCGCCACTCCCGGAGCGACCCGTCGCGGCGCATCGTTCCCGTCGCCCGAAACGTCTCGCGCAGGTCGACGACGAGCCGGTCCCACGCCGCGTCTGTGAGCGGCCCGGGCAGCTCGACGGTGCGCGTGGCGCTGATCGGCAGCCCGAGGTACCGCGCGGGCGGCGGGGGCGGGCCGGAGCGGTCCATCGAGGCGGCAGCGCGGGCGACGAACTCCGGCGTGATCCCGGCCTCGCGCCCGATCTGCTGGAGTTCGGCGAGCGTCAGCCCGTCGCCGTGCCCGAGGCCTCGGTGTGCGGCCTCCTGCGCCTGCGCCGCCTGCTCGAAGATCGCCGCGATCTCCTCCTCACTGTATCGTCGTTCATCGCTCATTTCGCTCTGGGTGCATTATGGAAGTGCCTTCGCCGAGGCTGGGCCAGCGAGACGGGCAAGCGATTTCGCTGACGGAAGAACAAGTTGGTGGCTCACTTGCGAAACGCGGCGAGCCGATAGAACGAGGCTGGCAAGATCAGTGACTAGGTGCGGACGAGGCAAGGCAGTCGAGCATTTCGTCGGTGTGCACCACGGGTTATGCATCCACAAACACGTACGTCCACAGCGCCTCGATAGCTTGGCAGCCTCGTAGCAGGACAACGCCCCGCGCCCCCCAGCCGTCGGAGTCAACTGAGTCGAAGAGGTAGAAGCGGCCCCCGAGCTCCTGCAAGGCAAGGAGGTGCTGCCAGTGCCGCCCTGAGAACTCCCACTTGGCGCTATCAGCCTGTAGAGCCGCCATGTCCCGAACCCGGAACTCGTCGTACACGAATGACTCCGCCTGCGCCCGAGTCAGGCTCTGCCTCAAGTAACGCACTTCGGGAGGTGAGTCAGGGTTGAGCGCGTGAGGCCCACTTTCGTGCTCCGCAACACTGAGGCTCGGGCACCCGCTCGCGTTGAGGAAAGAGAGGCATCCGCCGAGAGAGAGCGCCATGAAGGCTATGACCAAAACGAGCGCTCTTCGGGAAGGATGAATAACCATTAATTAGGCAGAACGGGTCGGCATAACATACCGTACGCGCATGTTATGCCGACCCTTTCCTGTTTTCGTGCAGCGAATCAGGCAAGCGCTGTCCCTACCCGTTCTGCAGGTCTTCCCAGTCCGACAAGAACTTGGCGAGGCCACTGTCGGTGAGCGGGTGCTTGATCAGCTTCTTGATCACGTCGAGCGGCATCGTCGCCACGTCGGCCCCGTACTCGGCGCACTCGACGACGTGCATCGGGTGGCGGATCGACGCCGCGAGCACCTCGGTTGCGTAGCCATACATCCGGTACATGTCCACGATCTGCCCGATCAGCTGCATCCCGTTCGTCGAGATGTCGTCGAGGCGGCCGATGAACGGGCTGATGTACGTCGCGCCAGCCTTCGCCGCGACGAGGGCCTGCGTCGGCGAGAAGCAGAGCGTGCAGTTGGTCTTGATGCCCTCCTTCGTGAACGTCTTGATCGCCTTGATCCCATCGAGGATCAGCGGCACCTTCACGACCACGTTGGGGGCGATCTTCGCCACCTCCCGGCCCTCCGACAGAATCCCATCGTAGTCCGTCGCCGTGACCTCGGCCGAGACCGGCCCATCGACGATGTCGCAGATCTTGGCGATGTGGCCGTGGAAGTCCTGCACGCCCACCTTCTTCATGAGCGACGGGTTCGTGGTGACGCCGTCGAGGACGCCCATGTCGGCGGCCTCTTGGATTTCGTCGAGGACGGCGGTATCGATGAAGAACTTCATAGCAGGGAGGGCTTAGGTGAAAGGCAGAAGTCGCTTGGTCGAAATATAGGTGTTAGCAACGAAGCGCGAAGGGCTATCGACCGGCGGCTACGTCGAGCACGACGCGGAAGCGGGCGTCGTTGGCGAGCATGCGGTCGTAGGCCTTCCCCGCCTCTTCGAGCGGGAACGTCTCGACCATCGGGCGGACGCCGGCGAGCGCCGAGAAGGCGAGCGTCTCCTCGGAGTCCTTCGCCGTCCCGCTCGGCCAGCCCTGCACGCGCGCCCGTCCGCCGATGAGGGCCAGGGCCGGCACTGCGATCGGCTTCTCGTCTACGGCGACGAGGAGGAGCACGCCGTTGCGTCCAAGCCCGCCGATCACCGACTCGATGGCCTTCGCCGAGGGGGCCGTCGCGAGGATGACGCGGGCGCCGCCGAGCCGCTGCAATGCCTCGGCCGGATTCTCGGCGTCGGTGTCGATGTAGTGGTCCGCGCCGAGTTCGAGCGCGAGGTCGCGCTTGTCGTCGCCCCGCGAGAGCGCGGCCACGCGGAAGCCGAGTTGCTTGGCGTACTGCACGCCGAGGTGGCCGAGCCCACCGATGCCCTGTACCGCGACGAGGTCGCCCGCGAGCGCGCCCGTGTGGCGCAGCGCGTTGAACGTAGTGATCCCCGCGCAGAGCAGCGGCGCAGCCTCGACGGCGCTCAGCTCGTCCGGGATGGCGGCGACGGCCTCGTGTGGGACCACGACGTAGTCGGCGTAGCCGCCGTCGTGCGTGATGCCGGTGATCTTCTCGTTCCGGCACGTTACGAAGTCGCCAGAGCGGCACGGGTCGCAGACGAAGCAGTGCCCGCCGTGCCAGCCGACGCCCACGCGCTGCCCCTCCGTCCACTCCGCCACGCCCTCGCCGAGCGCGTCGATGACGCCGGCGATCTCGTGCCCGGGCACGCGCGGGTACTCGATGCCGGGGAACGCACCGACTTTGACGAAGAGGTCGCTGTGGCAGATGCCGCACGCATCGACGCGGATGCGGACCTCACCGGGGCCGGGGTCGGGAATCTCGCGCTCGACGAGTTCGAAGTCGGCGCCGGGCTGGGGGACCTGGACGGCTCGCATCGTGGCCATAACAACGGGGGTCTACGAAGGAAAAAGGAAAGAGGAGAGGGAAGCACCAAGATGCGAGCAAGACCTCGCAAATGAAAGCCTTGCGCCAAACATAACACGACTACGCGATGCCCCTGCGGCAGCACCCGGCGAGCGCGAGCGCGCTACCCGTCGGCGTCGTTGCGGATCGTGTTGAGCGAGGCGAGCGCGTCGAGTCCGAGGTGGACGAAGAGCGCGTCGCCCTCGGCGTGGACCGTGCCGTCCGCACCGAGCAGCCGGCCCCGGACGTGGACCTTCCGTCCCTCTGCCATCTCCACCTCCGTTTCGACCGTGCAGACGGTCCCGAGCGGGAGCATCCGGCGGAAGTCCGTCGTCAGCCGGGCGGCGACGACGGGGTGGCCGGCGAGCCACGCCGCGAAGCCCATCGCCTCGTCGAGCACGGCGGCCATCGCGCCGCCGTGGGCGTGGCCGGGCGGCCCCTCGGCCTCGGCGCCGAACCACACCTTCGTCAGCAGCTCGGTCCCGCGGCAGTAGTAGCGGACGCGGAGGCGGTCGCCGTCGGGGTCGCCGGAGACGAAGGACCGCTGCGGGACGGGGTCGAGGAGGGTCCAGCCAGGCGGCGGCGAGAGGTCGGGGAGGGGCTGGCTTTCCATCGAAAGAAGAGTTAACAGTGTTATCTCCTCGAACCGCGTCCGCCCCCCGCTGTTTCGCCGCGCTGCGATTCGCTCCACCGTCCGACCCCGGCCGCCCTCGCTGCGGATCAGCGCGGGCGCTGCGCCGTAGCTTCCGGGATTGCCCCTCCCCTCCCGCCTCTCGCCCCGATGCCGCACCTCTGCCTCTTCGAAGACGCCACCGTCCGCCACCTCCTCCCCCTCGCCGCGACGCGCGCGGCGGGCGACCTCCGCGTCGGCATCCAGACCCTCGCCGAGCGGCAGCGCCGGGCGTTCGCGTTCGAGCAGCTCGTCTTCCACACGCGCTCGGCGGTCGCGGCGGTCACGGCGAGGGCGCACCCGCAGGCGCTCGTAAACACGCTCCCCGCCCAGACCGACGGCGTCCTCTTTGTGAACCAGCGGTGGCTCGTCGAAGAGGGCGAGTTGCTGGAGCGGCTGCGCGCAGCGGCCCAACCCGGCGAGCCCGCGTGCGCCTTCCACCAGGGCGACACGATCGTCGCGGCGTGGCACCCGCACCCGCCCGCCGACCTCATCGCGACCGAGGCGCTCGGCCATTTCCAGTTCGAGGGGATGCCGGAGGAGCGCGTGGACGGCGCCGCGTTCATCAGCTGGCTGTGGCACCTGCTCGACGACGTGCCCGACCGCATCGCCGCCGACTTCGACGCGCTCGGGCTCACGGGCCACGACGGCACGGCGGTCCACTCCAGCGCCGTGCTCGTCCACCCCGAGCGGATCTACCTCGCGCCCGGCGCGACGGTCCGTCCCGGCGCGATCCTCAACGCCGAGGCCGGGCCGATCTTCCTCGCCGAGCACGCCGTCGTCGAAGAGGGCGCGATCGGCATCGGGCCGCTCTACCTCGGGCCGCACGCCCGCGTGAAGATGGCGGCGCGCGTGGACGGCAGCGCCATCGGTATCCACTCCAAAGTCGGCGGCGAGGTGCACGCGAGCATCGTCCACTCGTACTCCAGCAAGGCGCACGACGGCTACCTCGGGAATTCGTACCTCGGCCGGTGGTGCAACCTCGGCGCCGACACGAACACGTCGAACCTGAAGAACGACTACGGCCACGTGACGATGTACGACCCCGTCGCCGAGGACTTCGTCGGCACCGAGCGGCAGTTCGTCGGGCTCGTGATGGGCGACCACTCGAAGTGCTCGATCAACACGATGTTCAACACGGGCACGGTCGTCGGCGTGTTCTGCAACCTCTTCGGGTCTGGCTTCCCGCCGCGGCACGTCCCCGACTTCTCGTGGGGCGGCGCCGAGGGGTTCGCGGACTACCGCATCGACAAAGCGCTCCGTGTGGCCGAGGCCGTGATGGCCCGCCGCGACGTGCCGCTCACCGACGCCGACCGCGCGCTCCTCACCGCCATCTCCGAGCAGGGGGCGTGAGGAATCCGTCCGCAGATCTGCCTGCCGCCGTGCGCCGATTCACCTTGCCCGAAGCGCCCGCATACCGTAGCATTAGGGCCGTCTTTCGTCGCCCTGCCGTTCCGATTATGCGCGCCTGCCTCGCCGCCCTCCTGCTCCTCGTCGCCCTGCCCGTCGCGGCGCAGGACCCCGCCGCCCTCCCGTTCCGCGTCGAACTCGTCGAGCGCAGCTTCGCCGCCATGCCGGGCCTCCACTCGTTCGCATGGGCCGAGCACGACGGGAAGTGGCTCTTCGTCGCGGGCCGCGTGGACGGGCTCCACGGCATCGTCGAGTTCGCCTTCCCCGCAGACGAGGCGAACGACGCCGTGTGGGTCGTGGACCGCGCGACGGAGCAGGTGTGGTCCCGCTCGCTCGACGAGCTCGGCGACGCGGTCGCGGACCCGCTCCGGGCGACGAACCCGCAGTACCACCAGGACGGCGAGACGCTGTACGTGATCGGCGGCTACGGCACCGACTCCGCGACGGGCCAGATGGTCACGTTCCCGACGCTCACCGCCCTCGACGTGCCGGGCCTGATCGAGGCCGTGACGACGGGCGACGCGCTCGCTCCCCACCTCCGGCAGACGACCGACGAGCGCCTTGCCGTCACCGGCGGCGAGCTGCGCACCTTCAACGGCGAGTACGTCCTCTTCGGCGGCCAGCGTTTCGACGGCACGTATTCCGCCGGCGGCAGCGGCTTCACACAGGCCTACACCGAGCGTATCGCGCTGTTCTCCATCGAAGACAGCGAAGCGCTCGTCATCTCCGACCCGCTCTACCTCGACTACGACCCGGACGTGCTGCACCGCCGCGATATGACCGTCGCTCCGACGTATCTCCGCGTGGGCAACCTCGAAGGCGAGACCTTTATCACCGAATGGCTCGGGCTCTACGGCGGCGTCTTCCGACCCGACGCCAACCTGCCGTACCGCACGCAGATCTACTTCGGCGCCACAGACATCTACGAGTACTTCGAGAGCGGCTACGAGCAGCAGTTCGCGCACTACACCTGCCCCGCGCTCCCGCTCTGGGACGCCGCGACGGAGACGATGCACACGACGTTCTTCGGCGGGATGGCGCAGTTCGTCTACGACGAGGAGACCGAGACCGTCGAGCAGGACTACCTCGTCCCCTTCACCGACGACATCGTGACGCTGACGAACGACCTCGACGAGGACAGCCCGGCCACGTACGAGACAGTGATGCCGGAGCCGATGCCGGGCCTGCTCGGGACGAACGCGGTGCTGGTCCCCGCGCCCGGCGTGCCGCGCTCGGCCCACGGCGTCGTCCAGCTCGGCGACCTCACGGCGCGCACGCTCGTCGGCTGGATCGTCGGCGGCATCGAGTCCTCGTCGGCAAACCCGGGCTGGATGAGCATGGTCGCCACGGAGACGAACGCGAGCAGCCGCCTCTTCGAGGTGTGGGTCACGCCGCAGGGCCTCACCGCCTCGGAGCCGGGCGCGGCCCCGCTCGCCGTCGCGCTCGAAGCGCCGTACCCGAACCCGTTCCGCACCGAAGCTACGGTCGCGTTCGTGCTCGACCGGGACGCAACGGTGACGGTCGAGGTGTTCGACGCACTCGGCCGTCGCGTGGCTCGGCTCCACGACGGCCCACTCGCCGCGCGCCGCCACGCCTTCGCGTTCCGCCCCGGCGACCTCCCCTCCGGCGTCTACTACGCCCGCGTCCACGGCGACGGCGTCAGCGAAACCCGGCCGCTCGTGCACGTGCGCTGAGGCTGAGGCGCCTCAGCCCGTCCGCTGGAGCACGACGAGCGTCAGGTCGTCGTCGAGCGTGCCGCCGCCGGTGAAGGCCTCGACATCCGTGCGGATCGCACCGAGGATGGAGCGGGCCGGGGCCGTGCGGTGGTCCGAGATCGTGGCGAGCAGGCGGTCCTCGCCGTACTCGTCGTCGGGGTCGAGCGCGCTCCACGCTTCGGTCACGCCGTCGGTGAAGAGGACGAGCGTGTCGCCGGGCTCGAGCGCCGCCGCGCCCTCCTCGTAGGCCATCCCCGCGAGCACGCCGAGGAGGACACCGCCCGTCTCCAGCCGCTCCACCGAACCGTCGGCGCGGACGAGAAAGGGGTAGTTGTGGCCGGCGTTGACGAAGCGCACGCCGCCGTCGCGCCGGTCGTAGATCCCCCAGAAGAACGTGATGAACGTCGTCATCCCCGTGTTGCGGTGGATCACCTCGTTGACGCGGGCGGTGGCTTCGGCGAGCGTCACCGTCTCGGCGGCGAGGCTACCGCGGAGGACGTGGAGGCACGCCTGCAGGTTCGCCATCAGCAGCGAGGCCGGGAGCCCCTTGCCGGACACGTCGGCAACGGCGAAGAGCAGGCGGTCCTCGTCGAGCGGGAGGAGGTCGAAGTAGTCGCCGGCGACGACGCGGCTCGGGAGGGCGAGACCGGCGAGGTCGAGCCCGGCGAAGGGCGGGAGCTCCTGCGGCAGCAGACGCTCCTGGATATCGCGGGCGAGCCGCATCTCCTCCTCCAGCCGCTCCTTCTCGATCCGCGCCGCCACGCCGCGCGCGTTCTCGACCGAGTTGAGCGCGAGCGAGCCGAGCGCCGTCAGGAAGTCGATGTCTTCGAGCTCGAACGGCGCGCCCGTCCGCCGGGGGCCGAGGAGGAGCACGCCGCGCGTCTCCTCCTGCAGCCGGAGCGGGAGAGCGAGAGCGAACCCGCGCTCGGCCAGATCCGCCCATTCGCCCGCGTCCTCATCGAGGAGTTGGAGCCGCTTCAGCGAGCCGAGCCGCGCGCACATCTCGTTGTCGATCGGCTCGGCGTTGCGGGCGGCAACGGACTCCAGCTTTCCGCCTTCCGTGCACAGCAGGAACACGTAGCGGCCGATGAGGAGCTGCCCCATGAGCGCGAACGAGAGGAGCTTGATCGAGTAGTCGGCGTCGAGCGTGCGGTTGAACTCCTGCGAGAGATCGAAGAGGGTGTCGAGCTGCTGGATTTTGTGGCCGAGGTCGCGGTTCGCGTCCTTCAGCTCCTCCACCATCCGCGCGTTGTGGACGGCCGTGGCCGACATGTTGACGAGGGAGTCGACGAAGGCGAGCTCGTCGGTGTCGAAGTCGCCGCCCGTCGCCTTCGGCCCGAGGCCGACGAGGCCGATCATCCGCTCGTGGTACGTGATCGGGAGCAGGAGGACGATGCCGCGCTCGCGCAGGACCGGCGGGACCGCCTCCCCCGTCGCCACGGTCTCCGGCACGGGGCCGAGGTAGAGCAGCGACTCGCGCCGGAGCGCCGAGATGCCCTTGACGGCCTCGACGCGGTGGGCGCCTGCGAGCGGGTCATCGAGGAGGACGACGCCGCGCGTAACGAAGAGCTTGCTCATCGCCGTCAGCAGGAGGTTGCCGAGCACGAAGTCGATCTCGAGCGAGGAGCTGAGCAGGCGGCTCGTTTCGAGCAGCGCGCGGAGGTCGAACTTCTGCGTTTGCGTTTCGGGCATGGGCGGTGCGGAGGGGGCCGGCGCAAGCTACGCCGTGCCGACCGTTACGTGTCGAGGTGCACGACCTCAGCTTGCGTCGTCTTTCCGCCCTCTACGATGAGGCGGACGCACGTCTTCACGGTGTGGAAGCCCTGTTGCCCGGCCGCGCCGGGGTTGAGGTAGAGCATGCCGCCGAGCGCCTTCACGCGTTCGATGCGGAGGATGTGGCTGTGGCCGCAGATGAACACGTCGGGTCGCTCGCGGTCGAGGAGCGGCCCGATCCCCTTCGGCCAGCGCCCCGGCCGGCCGCCGATGTGGGTCATCAGGAAGCGCACGCCCTCGGTCTGGAACCGCTGGAACTCCGGGGCGCGATGCTTGATCGCCTGCCCGTCGATGTTGCCGTAGACGGCGCGGACGGGCGCAATCGCCTCGAGCGCGTCGAGCACCTCGGGCGTCCCCACGTCGCCCGCGTGGAGGATGACGTCCACGTTCGCGAGCACCTCCGGCAGCACCGGGTGGAAGTAGTTGTGCGTGTCCGAGAGGATGCCGAACGTCATGGGGAGCGGGTCGGGAGAGGGCGCCCCGAAGGTACGTGCGGACGGCGCGGTCCCGCGCTCAGCGCAGCGTGAGCCGCAGGCCGAGGCGGAGGTTCTGGAAGCGCGGCCCCCACGTGTCGGACTCGCCCTCGGCATCGACCCACGTCACGAGGGGCACGCTCGCGTACGGCGAGACCTGGTAGCCCGGCCGGTTCAGCTCGAACCCGCCGCGCACCCAGCCGACGCCGCCCCGGTAGCTGCTGCGCTGCTCGGGCGCGGCCTCCCCGGTCGTCTCCTCCCCCTGGTCGCTGTCCTCAAACGGGCGCGAGGCGACGAGGTCGTAGTCCATCGCCTCGCCGAGCAGGGTCAGGAAGAAGTTGCTGCCGGCGGGGTCGAAGTGGAGGTTATGGCCCCACATCACGTGGACCTCGCGACCGATCGCCCGCGTCCGCACGAGCTCGGGGTCCGATGCCGGGATGCCGAGGGTCCCGGGCTCCTCGTCCACCTGCAGCCGCTCGTAGCCGACCTGCGCCTGCCGCAGCCCGATCGCGAAGTCCGACGAGATGAGCGGCGAGAGGTCCGAGGTCGAGACGAACGCGATGTCCGTCTGCCGGAAGCCGAGCCCGCCCTCGCTCGCGGGGTCGACGGCGATGCGGACGGCGTAGTCGGTGCGCTCGTTGTGCCAGTACGGCTTGACGACGATCCAGCTCAGCCGGACCGGTCCCCCGCCGAGTTGGCTCGTGAGCCCGCCGCTGACGTCGAAGATCGCGCTGACGTCGATCCGCGGGGCGAGCGTGTAGTCGAGCCGGAACGAGAGGCCGAGCGGGCCGCGGCGATCGGCCTCCGCGTTCTGCCGAAACGGGCCGGCCGAGCGGTAGTTGACCTCGCCCGAGAGCGCGATCCCGTCGTAGAACGCCCGCCGCGCCGACTCCTCCTGATAGAACGGGTCGAGCACGTCGAAGGGCCGTTGTGCCTCCGCGAGGCCGGGCGCCACGAGGAGCCCGGCGACGCACACGCAGCACCAGCGAAGGGCTCGGCGGATCGGGAAGGCTCTAGCCATGCGGTTGACCGGCGGGTACAAACGTGCTACACCCCTACAATGTAATCGTTTCTCCGGGCGACATCACACGGGCCTTCATCCCCGCTTCGTCCATCTGCCGGGCGAAGTCGTCGGGGTCGCCGGTGAGGACGGGGAACGTGCCGTAGTGGAGGGGCACCGTGAGCTTCGGCTTCAGCATCGCCGTGCAGCGGACGGCCTCAGCCGGCCCCATCGTGAAGTCGTCGCCGATGGGGAGGAGGCAGAGGTCGAGGTCATAGTCCTCGCCGGTCCACGCCATCTCGGCGAAGCGGCACGTGTCGCCCGTGTTGTAGACCGTCTTCCCTTCGATCTGGAGAATGAAGCCGTTCGGGTTGCCGCCATACGTCCCGTCGGGGAAGGACGAGCTGTGGCGGGCGTAGGTCTGGATCACGCGGCCCCACGCGAAGTCGGCCGCGCCGCCGGTGTTCATCGGGTGGACGTTCTCGTGGTCGTGGTTCTGCTGCGCGTAGTTCGTGATCTCGTAGTTGGCGACGAGGAGCGCGCCGGTCCGCTTGAGGATGTCGGGCGCATCGCCCCAGTGATCGCCGTGGGCGTGCGTCATCAGGATCACGTCCGGGTCGAGGTCGCCGGGCGCGACGACACCTTCGGCGTGCGAGTTGCCCGTGATGAAGGGATCGAAGAGGAGCGTCGTCCCGTCGGTCTCGATCTGGAAAGCGGAGTGGCCGAAATACGTGAGCTTCATAGCGCGGAGCGGAGAGATGAGAGAAAGGCGGAGGCCAAAAATATAGGCCCGCCGCGCGCTCGCGACGAGCCCTTTCGCTCGCTCGATCTTCCGCCGCGCGCTACCGCGTCAGCGTCATTTTGTGGGCCGCGCTGCCCTCCGGCGTTTCGAGCCGGACGAAGTAGACCCCGCTCGGCAGCCCGTCCGCCGCGAAGCGGTACTCGTGGCGGCCCGCCGGCATCGTCTCGTCGAGGAGCACGGCGACGCGCGTCCCGGAGATGTCCCACACCGAGAGCCGGACGGGTGCCGGCTTGGCGAGGTCGTACGTGACGACGGTGCTGCCGCGGAACGGGTTCGGCGAGTTGCCGACGATCGCGACGGCGGAGCCTTCGCCTTCGCCGAGGCCGAGCTTGAGCGTGCCGGAGACGCGCTCGGCGACGCCCATTGCCGACTGCCGGATGCGGTAGTAGAGCACCTGCCCGTCCGGCGGGAGGTCGGTGTACGCGAAGCGGGCCGAGCCGTCGGCCGTCTCCCCGACGCGCTCCGCCGCCCGCACCGTGCCGACGGCCTCGAACCGCTGCCCGTCCGTCGAGCGCTCGACGCGGAACTCGTCGGCGCGGCGGTCCTTCGTCGCCCACGTCAGCGTCACGATGCCCTGCTCGACGGAGGCTTCGAGAGACTCGACGGGGAACACGAACGAGAGGCTGGAGGGCACGCGGACGCGCGTCGCCGGCACCGCGACGAGCACGTCGGGCGGGAGCGGCTCGTCGAAGCCGAGGCGGAAGACGCCCTCCGGGACGGCGTCGAGCGGGACGCGCATCGTGCGCCGGAGCGTGACGGCCGGGCGGGCGGCGTTCCACAGGCGGAGCTCGTCGAGCTGGCCGGAGAACAGGCGGGGCTGCGCGGCGCCGGGCCGCTCCGGCCGCCCGCCGAGCGCGAGCGACATCGTATTGAGCATCCCCGTCACCTCCTCGCTGCGCAGCGAGTCCACGGGGAGGCCGTCCACGAACAGCCGCGCCCACCCAGCGAACGGGTCGTTCACGACGGCGACGTGGTGCCAGCGACCGTCCGCGACGGGGTCCTTCGACGCCATCGCTTCGTGCTGGCCCGGCCGGCCGCGGTAAAACACGAGCCGCCCGCGCCCGTCGACGACGACCTCGACCGGGTATGGTCGGTCTTCGTTCCCGTCCCACGTCGAGAGCACGACCTCGCCGAGGCCGACGGTCTTGAGCCACATCTCCAGCGTCAATGCGTCGCGCGGGTCGAGGCTGGGGAGCGCGCGGCGGCGGATCGCGACGGGCGGGGCGCCGGATTCGAGCTGGAACGCGCGGTTGCGGCTCGCCGACATGGCCTCGCGCACGTAGACCTGCCACTCCTCCGTGCCCGAGGGCTGCGCGCGCCCGGCGAGGATGGGAGCGATGCGGACGGTGTGATACCCGAGCGACGGACCGGCCGTGAGCCCCACCACGAACGTCTGCACGCCCCGAAGCGGCTGCGACGCCGTGGCTTCGACCTCGCCGACCTCGCCCGCCACGTCGAGGGATACGGGGGCGGTCGTGCCCGAGCGGATGGCTTCGACGCTGCGGACGGACCACCCGGCCGGCACCTCGATCTGCACGCCCTCGACGGGCTCCGCGCCACCCCACTGCACGAAGGCGTTGACGCGCTGCCCCGCATCGAGCGGATCAGCCGACTGGTCGACCGAGAGCTGCCCGAACGCGGGGGACGCGAGGAGCAGGGCAGCCAGGATCAGACAACGCGTAGCAAGAGCGCGAATAGCGTTCAAAAGCTGGGAGGATGGTCGGAACATGGCCTCGGCGCGCCGAAGCGGCTCGCAAGGTAGGGGTTCGGGCAGGAGCAAGTCAACCGCTTCAACGGGGGAGGACCGGCCGTTCGCGCCCGCCGCTCGTCTCCGCCTGCTCGTCCAGCGGTGCCTCGACTCCGGCAAATCGTACCGCCCCGCACCGGGAAAAAAGTGCCGCGCGGCAGCCCTCACCGCTGCGTATCACGCCCCACGGCGGTTGGCAGCCCCTTTGACAGAGCGGGGGCGACCACCTTCCCTCTACCCCCCATGCTCCTCCGCCTCCGCAACGCCGCCGCCTCCATGTCGGAGATGAACCGGCAACAGGAACGCACCGCGAACAACCTCGCGAACGCCAACACCGTCGGCTTCCGCCGCGACCGGACGTTCACCGACGTCCTCAGCAACCGCATCGACGCCGAGGGCAACCCCATCAGCCGCCGCACGACGACGCAGTGGGCCGACTCGCAGCAGGGCGCTTTCGAGGCCACGGGCAACCCGCTCGACGTCGCCCTCGGCGGCGAGGGCTTCCTCGTCGTCACCGACGACGCCGGGGCCACGCGCTACACCCGCGCCGGCCGGCTCACCCCGATGCCGGACGGGACGCTCATGACGCCCGACGGCTTCACCGTCCAGGGCGCCGACGGCCCGATCCAGCTCCCGCCCACCGGCGGCGACATCGCCATCACGGCCGAAGGCGCGATCCGCGTCGGCGGCGAACAGGTCGGTGCGCTTCAGCTCGTCGGCTTCCCCGAGGGGACGGCGTTCGAGCGGCTCGACGGCGCCACGTTCGCCACGAACGCCGCGCCCGAACCGCTCGCCGAGCCCGACGTGCGGCAGGGGTTCATCGAGACGAGCAACGTGAATCCGCTCGCGGAGATGACCGACATGATCACGCACTTCCGCCTGTTCGAGTCGCAGCAGAAGATGCTCCAGACGACGGACCAAACCCTCGGCGCCATCACCCGCGACCTCGGCACGTTCTAGCGCCGCGCGCTCGTAAAGCCCCAGCACACCTCGTAGAGACGCAGCATGCTGCGTCTCTACCTCTCCCCCACCGCACCCTCAACTTCTATGCTTCGAGCCCTCCGCACCGCCGCCCTCGGGATGAGCGCCCAGCAGAAAGGCGTGGACAACACGGCGAACAACCTCGCGAACGCCAACACAACGGGCTACAAGCGCTCGTCGATCGTCTTCCAGGACCTCCTCTACCAGAACGTGCAGGCGCGCGGCGAGGAGTCCGGCGGCGCCGCTCCGGCCTCGATGCAGATGGGCCACGGCGCCACGGCGATCGCGACGGTCCGCAACTTCGAGCAGGGCGGCCTCGCCGAGACCGGCAACGCCCTCGACGTCGCCATCAACGGCGACGGGTTCTTCCAGGTCCGCAAGCCCGACGGCATGATCGCCTTCACGCGCGACGGCACGTTCGCCCTCAGCGCCGAGGGCGAGCTCGTCACGCAGACCGGCCTCCCGCTCGAACCCGACATCGCGATCCCGGCGGAAGCGACCAACATCCACATCAGCCAGGACGGGATCGTCTCGGCGCGGATGCAGGGCGAGCCGGAGCCCATCGAGCTCGGCCAGCTCGAACTCGCGCGGTTCGCGAACCCCGGCGGGCTCGGCAGCCTCGGCGGCAACCTCTTCGAGCAGACGAGCGCCAGCGGCGAGCCGACGATCGGCCTCCCCGGCGACGACGGACTCGGGATGCTCGGCCAGGGCTTCCTCGAGACGGCGAACGTGGACGTGGTGCAGGAGATGGTGAACCTCATCACGGCGCAGCGCGCCTACGAGCTGAACTCGAAGATGGTGACGACGAGCGAGGAGATGCTCCAGATCGCCAACAACGTCAAACGCTAGCGTTCCACGGTAATGCGCCTCTCGCTCTCGGCCTTCGTACTCCTGACTCTGCTCGTGGCGGCGGCTCCCGCCCTCACGCTGCAGGCGGCGGCCGAGCGCGCCCTCGCCGCCCGCTTCCCCGACGACGCCGAGCGGCTCCGCGTCCGCGTCCTCCGCACCGGCGGCGACGTGGACGCCGCGGCCCCGATTCGCGTCGTCCTCCCCGGCGGCGCAGCGATCCCGCGCGGCCACACCCAAGTGGACGTGCTCGCCGAGACACCGAACGGCTGGCAGAAAACGGGATGGGCCCTCCTCCACGTCGCCCACTACGACTCCGTCGTGGTGGCACGGCGCGCGGTGGGACGCGGCGAGCCCGTCGCCCCGGCCGACCTCGGGACGGTGTGGACCGAGACGACGACGTTCCACGGCGAGCCGCTCCGCGCCGCCGACCTCCGCGCCCTCGGCGACGACCTCCGCGCCGACCGCTCCCTCCGCGCCGACCGCGCGCTCCGACGCGGCGACCTCCGCCCGCCCTTCGCCGCCGACACCGGCGACGCCGTGACGATGCGCTACCGCCGCGGCACCCTCACGCTCGCCGTCCCCTGCCACGCCCGCGAGCCCGGCGCGGTCGGCGACGAAATCCGCCTCTACAACGCCACCACCGATGCCACGTACCGCGCGCGCCTCACCGCGCCCGGCGAGGCCGAGTGGATAGTCACCCTCTAACTATGCCCATGCCCGCCCGCCTCCTCGTACTCGTCCTCCTGCTCGGCGTGTCGCACGCCGCCGCCGCGCAGTCCCTCTTCTCCGACCCCAAGGCCGCCCGCGTCGGCGACCCGCTCACCGTCGTGCTCGCCGAGCGGACGGCGGCGAGCAGCCGCAGCCAGTTCGAGGACCGCTCGCAGGCCGGCGTCAACGGCAGCGCGAGCGCGGAAGGCGGGCAGTTCGCCCTCGACGCGAACGTGAGCCAGAACGCCGCCGCCCAGAACCAGGCCGTCCAGAGCGACCTCCTCAGCGGCACGATCACGGCCGTCGTCGTGGGCGTCGACGCGACGGGCAACCTTCAGATCGAGGGCGAGCGGACGCTCCACGTCAACGGCGTCACCCACCTCATGAAGGTGTCCGGGACGGTCCGCCCGCTCGACGTGACCTACGACAACACGGTCCTCTCCTTCCAGATCGCGAATGCGGACGTGGAGTACCGGCAGAAGGGAATCGGGTCCAAGTTCCTCCGCCCCGGCACGCTCCTCAAAGCCGCCGCCGCGGCCCTCCTCGGCGCCGCCCTCTTCCTCGGGTGAGTGCTCTTGGCTTGAGGCTCTTGGCTTTTAGCCTTCGCCGCCAGCCAACAGCTATCAGCCAACAGCCAACAGCTTTCCGCCCATGCTCCGCCTCTCCGCCTCCTTCCTTCTTCTCACCGTCGTCCTCGCCCTCAGCGCCGAGGCGACGGCCCAGAGCACGGGCACGGCCCGGCTCAAAGACCTCGTCGTGCTCGAAGGCGCGGCCCCCATCCAGCTCACCGGCTACGGCCTCGTCGTCGGACTCGACCGGACGGGCGACCGAGCGCGCGGCCGGCGCGGCGCGCCCTACACCGTGCAGAGCATCACGAACATGCTCCGGGCGTTCGGCATCACCGTGGACCCCGCCCTCCTCTCCGCGCGCAACGTCGCCGCCGTGATGGTGACGACGACGATGGACCCCTTCAGCGGCCCCGGCAGCCAGCTCGACGTGACGGTCTCCGCTCTCGGCGACGCCCGCTCGCTCTCCGGCGGCGTCCTCCTCCAGACGCCGCTCCTCAACCCGATCACCGGGCAGACCCATGCCACGGCGCAGGGCTCCGTCTCGACGGGCACCGTGATGGCGGCCAGCCTCGGCGCGAGTACGCGCACCGGCCCGACGAACACAGGCCGCGTCCCCGGCGGCGGCCTCGTCGTCGCCGGCACGGGCCTCGCCGTCGAGGGCACGTCGCTCGGCCTCGTCCTCAAGCAACCCGACTTCACGAACGCGAGCGCCGTCGCCGAGGCCGTCAACGGCCTGCTCGGCGGCGCCGCGACCGTCGTCCACGCTGGGCTCGTCCGCGTCGACGCGAGCGGCGACCCGGCGGGTGCCGTCGGCGTGATGGCGAAGCTCGAAGGGCTCGCCGTGACGGTCGACGTGCCGGCGCGCATCGTGATCAACGAGCGGACGGGGACGATCGTCGCCGGCGGCAACGTCCGCATCAGCGAGGTGATGGTGACCTACGGCAGCCTCGTCATCGCGACCGACGAAGAACCGTTCGTCTCCCAGCCCGGCGCGCTCGCGAACGGGCAGACCGTCGTCGGAGCCGCGGGCCGCGCCGGGATCGAGCAGGAGCAGGCGCGAAGCGTCGTGCTCCAGCCGAACTCCGACGTCGGCCAGCTCGCCGCCGCGCTCAACGAGCTCGGGCTCACCGCGACCGACGTGATCTCCATTTTCCAGGCCATCGACCGGGCCGGCGCGCTCCAGGGCGAGCTCGTGATCCTCTAGCCCTTAGCGTCGCCCCTTCTCCACCGATAACTCCCACGACGATGACGATCAACGCCCCGAGTGCCGCGCTCCCGACCGCCCCGGCGGACGCGACGAAGAAGCCGCGCACGGAAGCCGAAGCCGCCGAGCAGTTCGAAGCCGTGCTCGTGCGGCAGTTCGTGCAGGTGATGACGAAGGACCTGTTCCAGTCGTCGCTCGCCGGCGAAGGCGGGGTCGGTGGCGGGCAGGCCGACATGCAGCGCGACGTGCTGACCGACGCGCTCACCGATCACCTCGTTCAGAGCGGTGCCCTCCAGCTCTCGGACCTTCTCCTCCGCCAGTGGGACCGCTCCTAACCCCCCGCCCCGATGCCGCACGCTGACGCCCGCCCGACTACTCCCGACCCGCGCCCCGCCGTCGAGGCGTGGCTCGGCACGCTCGCTCGCGAGGTCGAGGCCGTGGAGCGCCTCCACACCGCGATTACGCACCAGCTCGACGCCCTCCGCGCCCGCGACCAGCAGGCAATCGAGGACACGACCGACGCCGCGAGCCAGACCGTCCACGACCTCGGCCAGCTCCGGCAAGTCGGCGAGCGGCAGAGCCGGCTCGTCGGCCGCGTCCTCGGCCTCGCGAATGCCGATCGCGCGACGCTCGCCGCCACACTCGCCGAGCGGGACCCCGCGCTCGGCCGCCAGCTTCGGGCGGCGCTCGACGGGCTACGCGCCCGCGTCGAAGACGCCCAGGCCCGGTCGCAGGAGCTTGCCTTCGCACTCCAGATCGCCGTCAACATCGGGCAGGAGCTGTTGCAGACGTGGCAGCAGCTCGACGCCCCCGCGCCGTCGCGGGTCTACACCGCCACGGGCGGGCCCTCGCAGGCCACGCCGCCCCGCTCGTTCGTCAACCACGTAGGCTAAGCCATGAGCATCAACCGCCTCTACGAGATGAGCCGGCGTTCCTTCGGCGTGTTCTCCGCGCAGATGAACGTGGCCGGGCAGAACATCGCCAACGCGAACACCCCCGGCTACGCCCGCCGCCGCCTCACGCTCGGCACCGAAGGCCCCGGCCGGAACGGCCTCCTCATGCCGAGCGCCGGGGGCGTCGGCTCCGGCGTCACGGCGCAGCGGCTGGAGCGGATGCGCGACGGCCTCCTCGCCACGGCCGCCAACGACGCCCGCACCGGACTCGGCGGGGCCGACGAAGAGACCCGCCTCCTCGCCACGCTCGAAGGCAGCTTCGGCGTCGGCAGCGGCGCGGCGTTGCAGGACGTGATGAACGGGTTCTGGAACGGCTGGAGCGACCTCGCCAACAACCCCACCGACAGCGGCGTCCGCACCACGCTCCTCGGCCAGGCCGACACCCTCGCCGCCACGCTCCGCCGCCTCGACGACGGCATCACCCGGCTCTCCGGCGAGACGCAGACCGCGCTCGGCGAAGGCGTCGGGCAGGTCAACGGCCTCCTCGACGAGATCGCCGGGCTCAACGCCTCGATCCGCGCCTCACGCGCCGCCGGCTCGCCCGATTTCGCCGCCGAGGACCGCCGCGACGCCGCCGTCGCCGAGCTCTCCGCGTTCGCGCCCGTCCGCGTCAGCGACGGCGCCGACGGCTACACCGTCACGATCGGCGGGATGGCCGCCGTGCAGGGCGATCACGCCCTCGGCCTCACGCTCGACGTGCCGCCCGACGTGGCCGTGGCCGGCGTCCGGTTCGAAGGGACCGACGTCGCGTTCCCCACGTCGTCCGGCGGCAGCCTCGGCGCGCAGCTCAAGACGCTGCAGAAGACGCTGCCCGACACGCGGGCCGCGCTCGACGGCCTCGCCGCCGCGCTCGTGGCCGACGTCAACGCCGCGCACAGCGCGGGCTACGGGCTCGACGGCAGCACCGGGCTCAACTTCTTCGACCCCGCCGGCGTCACCGCCGGCTCGATCCGCCTCTCCGACGACGTCAGCGACCCCTCGGCGATTGCCGCTTCCGGTGCGCCCGACGCGCCCGGCGACTCCAGCGTCGCCTCCGCCCTCGCCGCCCTCCGCGAGGGATTCGACGCGCAGGCCATCGACCTCACGGCCGGCGTCGGCGGGAAGCTCCGCGCGGCCCGCACCGCGGCCGGGGCACAGGCCGCGATCGTGGACCACCTCGCCGCGATGGAAGCCGGCGTCTCCGGCGTCTCCGTGGACGAGGAGATGACGAACCTCATCGAGGCGCAGCACGCCTTCGCCGCCGCCGCCCGCGTCCTCACGACGGCCGACGAGATGATGGACACCCTCCTCGCGCTCTAACGCCGCTTACCCCCTGCCCCCATGTCCCTCCGCATCGCCCGCGAACAGAGCCTCTACGCCTCGAACGCGAACGCCTCCCTCTCCACGCTCCGCCGCGATCTCGCCGGGCTGCAGGAGCAGCTCGCCACGGGCCTTCGCGTGAACCGGCCGTCCGACGACCCCTCGGCGTACGCGCAGGCGCGGATGCTCGAATCGCTCGACCAGCGCTACGCGCAGTACGGCCGCGCGATTGGCGACGCCCGGCAGTGGGTGAACCAGACGGGCAACGAGCTCGGCACCCTCACCGAGCGGTTCACCGAGGCCTACGAAGAGGGCCTCCGCGCGCTCAACGGCACCCTCAACGACGACAACCGCGAGGCCCTCGCCGGGCAGATCGAGTCCATCCTCGCCGAAGTCGTCGACGGGCTCAACGCCAAGTCCGGCGGGGAGTACCTCTTCGCCGGCAACCGCTCCACGACGGAGCCCTTCGCCGAGGACGGCACGCCGACGGGCGTCCTCAGCGGCGACCGCCGCCGGACGATCGGCCCGAGCACGGAACTCGTCATCAACGTTTCCGGCGAGCGCGTGCTCGACACCGGCGAGGGGTTCACGATCACCGAGAGCCTGCAGCGCATGATCGCCGCGCTCCGCGGCGACGACACCGTCTCGCTCGACGACGCCGTCGGCCAAGTCATCGTCGCCCGCGACCACCTCATCGACATCTCCGCCGAGTCGGGCGCCGTAGCCCGCCGTCTCGACAACGCCGAGCTGCAGATCCAGGACGCGTCGATCGAGGCGAACCGCCGCCGGGCCGAGATCGAAGAGGTCGACTACGTCGAGACGATCACGCGCTTCCAGCAGGCGCAGACCACGCTCGAAGCCGCCCTCCGCACCACGGCCTCCGTCGTCCAGACATCGCTCCTCGACTACCTCCGCTAATCCCCTACCCCGCGTTCCGATGGGTTCTACCCCGACCACCCGCATCCCGCTCGGCCGCCTCGAGCTCCGCTGCCCGCCGCTCCCGCACACGCTCGTTGAGGCGCTCGACCTCGTCGATCACCCGGAGCAGATCGAGGTGCGGACCGTGACGGCGATGCTGGAGCGGGACCCGCTCGTCGTCGCCCGCCTGCTGCAGACGGTGAACTCGGCGTACTACGGCCTCCACCGCACGGTGAGCAGCCCGGAGCGGGCCGTCGTGATGCTCGGGCCCGTGGCCGTCGTCGGGATCATCGTCGGGATGAGCATGCTCCGGCTCCGCTCCGTGCTCGACGGGCCGGCCGGATCGTGCTTCTCCCAGCTCATCCGCCACAGCGTCGCGACGGCCTACCTCACGAGCTTCCTGCTGGACGAGGCCGCCGAGCCCGACGCCCCTAAAGTCCACCCGGCGCGGCGCGGCGCCGGCTTCACGGCCGGGCTGCTCCACGACTTCGGCAAGATCATCCTCGTCTACAACTTCCCCACCGAGGCCGTCGCGCTCTACGAAGAGCAGGCGCTCAGCGCCCACGTCTCGACCGACGACTTCCGCGAGATGGAGAGCCTCCTCTTCGGCTCCGATCACACCGAGGCCGGGGAGTTCGCCGCGCTCAAGCTCCACTTCCCCGAGCCGCTCACCCGCGTGATCCGTCATCACCACGCGCCGGAACGCGCGGGGGGCGGCGCCGCGGCCGAGGCGCTCGTCGGCGCCGTCGCCGTGGCCAACCTCGCGGCGCACGCCATGGGTCACGGGTTCGGCAGCCCCGCAACATGGGAGGACGCGCTGGCGGACCCGGCGTGGTCCCTCTACGCCGCGCGCACGCCCGCGTTCACCGTCGACACCCTCGCCGAAACCCTCGAAGCGCGGCAGGACGACCTCGACCGCTACGTCCAGGCCTTCGCCGACCCCCAGCCGACCCGGCGACTCCGCAAAGTCTGAGGAATCCCGCTCCCGGTGCCGAGGGGCCGCGTCTTACCGGCGCGGCCCCTCTTCCGTTTGACTCCAGCAATCCTGAACGATTCCAGCAATTCAGGGCGATTCCAGCAATTCAGAGCTGCTGCGAAGATTTTTTAGGCCCCCGGCTTAGTGCCCCCTGAGGAGGCGCGATAACTGGGGCAGAGAAGGAGACCCCCTCCCCCAACGACCCTCCCCCCAGTCCCAACAGGTACCCTACCATGAGCATCGGAGATCTCAACCGCGTCAAGACCAACGTCCAGTCGCTCCAGGCCCTCGGCCAGTTCAACAAGACCAACGCCGAGCTCGGCATGCGCCAGCTCCGCCTCGCCACCGGCTCCCGCCTCAACCGCGCCGAGG
>JBDUXZ010000041.1 GCA_039944855.1 Rhodothermales bacterium
CAAGTCGCCGTTCGCCACGGCCGTCGTGACCTCGGCGATGTTGCGAACTTGGGCCGTGAGGTTCGACGCCATCGAGTTCACGTTGTCGGTGAGGTTCTTCCACGTCCCCGAGACGCCGGGCACCTCGGCCTGCCCGCCGAGCTTGCCCTCGGCGCCGACTTCGCGCGCCACGCGCGTCACTTCGCTCGCGAAAGCGGACAGCTGGTCCACCATCGTGTTCACGATTTTGCCGGTGCGCAGGAACTCCCCGCGCATCGCCCGGCCGTCGATCTCGAGGTCCATCTTCTGTGACAGGTCGCCTTTGGCGACGGCGCCGATCACGCGCTCGACCTCGTGGACGGGCTGCCCGAGGTCGAAGATGAGCTCGTTGACGGAGTCGACGATGGAGCGCCACCCGCCGGTTGCGCCGGAAATCGAGGCCCGCTCCGCGAGCCGTCCCTTTTTGCCGACGGCGTCGGCGACGCGGCCGAGCTCGGCCGTCATCTCCTCGTTCTGCGCAATCACGGTGTTGAGCGCGTCGGCAACGCGCGCCGCCGTCCCGTTTTCGTCCACGACGAGGCGGACTGAGAAGTCGCCCTTCTGAACGGCGGTGAGCACGTCGAGGAGGGCGCGCGGGGTGATGCCCCGGAGGCCGTCGACCTCGGCGGCAGGCGCCTCGGTGGAGCGGGGCGCTTTCGCACTGGACGCGGCCGGAGCGTTCGCGGGGGGAGTCGTCGTCGAGCTCTTTTTCGTAGCCATCGGAGAAGGTCTTGCGAGAAGAGAGAAGAGGGAGCGGACGTGCGTAACCGTCGCGGGGCTATCACGCCGAGCGCAGCAAAGCAATGACCACGCCAGCTACGGACGAGACGGAGCCGCAGCGGAACGCATGCTTTCGTAGGTGCCCGAACGAAGCGGAACGCCCGGTGCGAGTCCCTCGTCGCGGGGGAAGGATGTGTTAGCGCGGGGCGAGTTGGCTCTGTGCTGTTCCCTCCCTATCATTAAAAAGTTCCCCGTCCTCGCCCGTCGGCCCGGTTCGTCATGCGTCGTCTCCCGTCCCCTCTCCGGCACACCAGCGTGCTCGTCGTCGTGCTCGCCGCGACGCTCGCGATGGCCGCGGGATGCGCCCCTACGATCGCGCCGTTCAGCGAGCGGGCGTACGAGCAGGCCGTCTCGCTCAAGGTGGAGGCGCTCGCGCTGATGGGCGACGCCACGGAGCCGTTCGAGGTCCACCGCGCTGAGGTCGAGGCGCTGCGCCTCGACCTCGCCAAAGCCTACGAGTTCGCGCACGGCCGCCCGAAGAACGGCCTCTCGGCCCGGCAGTGGGCCGTCCTCGCCGACCCTGAGCGCAACCTCCTCGGCGGCTTCCTCGCGCGATGGGAATCCGCGGGTTCGCTCTCGCCCGTCTTCACGGCGGAAGCGCAGCGGCTCGTCGCCGACGCCTTCGACACCATCATTGGGCTGGAGAGCGGCAAGCTCCGCCCCACCGATGTGGAGTGACCGACATGCCTGACTTCGCCCTTTTTCGCGACACCCTCCTCGACCGCCTCCGCATGCTCGTCGAAGAGGAATGGGACGAGGTCGCGGCCGCCGCGCTCGACGACGGCCGCGCGTTCGTCGCCACGGCCGAGGCGGACCTCGCGCGGTGGACGGCCCTGCTCGAAGCGGGCGACCTCACGCCGGAGGACTTCACGTGGCTCGTGCAGGGCAAGCGCGACCTCGCCGAGTTGGAGGCGCTGAAGCAGGCCGGCCTCGGCCTCGCCCGGCTCGACCGCTTCCGCTCGTCGCTGCTCGACACCGTCGTCGGGACCGCGTTCGACGTGTTTCTCTAGCGGCTCAGCCCGGCTTCTTTCCACCGCCGCCGCCGGTGCTGCCGCCGCCGCCGCCCTGCACGGTCCGCTTCTGCTTGAGGCGGCCCTCCTTGAGGTTGTCGTCGCCGGTCTGGTCGCGGTCGGAATTGTCGGCGCTCGTGCCGGTCACAGAGTTCTCAGCCACGTCGTCGGCGGAGCGGGTCTGGAGATTGCGTTCGGGGGATTGGTCGGCCATGAGAGGAGAGAAGTGAAGTTGGAGAAGGGAGCGAGTGATACGGTCCCGCCTCGCCGGGGTTCGGCCGGGCGTCTGCTGGAACCGGGCGGCGTCCCGTTCGGTAGCGCGGTCCCATGACGGATTCCTCCCTCCCCCGTGGCCGCTTCGCCCCGAGCCCGACCGGGCTGCTCCACGTCGGCAGTGCGCGGACGGCGCTCGCGGCGTGGCTCTCCGTGCGGAGCCGGGGCGGCGCGTTCCTGTGGCGGATCGAAGACCTCGACCCGCCGCGCGCCATCGCCGGAACCGCCGAGGCAGCGCTGGAGGACTTGGGCTGGCTCGGGCTCGACTGGGACGAGGGGCCGGACGCGGGCGGGCCGCACGCGCCCTACGTGCAGTCCGAGCGCTACGCTCTGTACGAAGCGGCGCTCGACCGGCTCGCCGAGGCAGGGCGACTGTTCCCCTGCCGCGTCTCCCGCAGCGACCTCCGCGAGATCGCCTCCGCGCCCCACGGAGTGAGTGGGTTGCCGCCGTATCCGCCGTCGCTCCGCCCCGCATCGCTCCCCCTGGACTGGCTCGCCCGGCTCCGCGCGAAAGAGGACGCCGACGCCGCGCTCCGCTTCCGCGTTCATGACGCCGTCGTCCGGTTCGAGGATCGCGTGCAGGGTGTCGTCGAGGAGCGCGTGAGCGCGTCGACGGGCGACTTCGTCCTCAAGCGCCGCGACGAGCTCTTCGCGTACCAACTCGCCGTCGTCGTGGACGACCTCGCGATGGGCGTCACCGAGGTCGTGCGCGGCGCCGACCTGCTCGACTCGACGGCGCGGCAGGTCCAGCTGATCGAAGCGCTCGGCGGCACGCCGCCGGCCTACGCCCACCTCCCGCTCGTCGTGAACGCCGAGGGCGAGAAGCTCTCGAAGCGCGACGAGGGGCTGACGCTCCGCAGCCTTCGCGCCGCCGGGGTCGTGCCCGATTCCGTCGTCGGCGCGCTCGCCCACTCACTCGCACTCGCCGACGCGCCGACGCCGGTCTCGGCGCGGGCGCTCGTCCCCCGCTTCCGCTGGGGCGCCGTCCCGCGCGATCCGTGGCGGCTGCCCGACGACTTCGCGGAGCGGCTTCGACGCGGGTGAACGCAAGGCGGCCCCGACTCACTGGGAGCCGGGGCCGCGATCGCTCGGGCGGTCGGAGGAGGAGAGCCGCCCGAAGGGGCTGCGCGGTTAGAAGCTGATGGCCGCTTCGACGACGACGCCGTTGAACTCGGCCCCTTCGTATTTGGCGTTGCCAATGAAGCCGTCACCGCTGTAGGACTGGTTCACGTACTCCACCTTCGTGAGGACGTTCTCCGTGAGGAACCAGCCGCCGCCGACGTTGAAGCGCGAGATCTCCTGGTCGGGGCCGCCGTCCATGGTGCTTCCGTTGACGGCATTGTATCGGCCGCCGAGGTAGAAATCACGCTCCGAGCCGAACCGGAGGAGCAGTTCGCCGCCGAGCTGCGTGAAGGCGCCGCGGTTGGTCATGACGCCCGCCACCTCGGCCTCGCCGCCGCCCATGCTCCGCTCGAACACGCCGAAGAACTCGACGCCCAGGTTCTCGGCCACATCGTACTGCACGAACGGGTTGATCTGGACGGCCGTCTGGTGCGGGAAGCCGGGATTGAAGCGGGGCAGGAAGTCGCTGGGCCGCGCCTCGTCGATGACTTCGAGGACGTTGTAGTAGCGGGCACCGGCGCGGTCGCCGCCGTAGAGGTAGTCGCGCGTGCCGTCTTCCGTGCTGTGGTAGACGGACCCCGTGAGGCGGGCGCGGAGCGTTTCGTTGATCTGACTGTCGTAGCCCAGCTTGCCGTACACCGCGACGCCGTTGTCACCCGAGACCGGGCTCTGGTTGAGGCGGCCGTTCGTGATGCCGGCGACACCGATGAGCCCGTTGCTCAGCACGGTCGCTTCCGCGAACGGCTCCGTGGTGAAGGAGTCCATGAGGTAGTTGCCGACGAACGGGTTGAACATCACGTCGGCGTTGTCGGAGCGGCGGAAGTGGACGTCGCCGTAGTTGGGCTGGTCCATGCCGAAGCGGAGCCGCGCGACGTCCATCACGCCCGCGAGGAAGTCCTCCTGGATGAAGTTCAGGTTGTCCACCTGGAAGTAGCCACCCTTGACGTAGGCCTCGGTGTGGTGGCGCGACGAGAGGTAGGTGCGGAGGTGCATCCGCATCCCGTTCGCGATCTGGACGTCGACGTTGAGGTTCGCCGTCGGCAGCGCGAAGTTCGGCGCGAGGTCGACGAGGTTCGTGGAGTCGTTCGACTGGCTCAGGCCCTGGAACTGGATGGCGAAGTCGCCACCGACGTGGACTTTCAATCCGTCAAACGGCGTGATCTGGATGCCCTGTTGCTGCATGTGGGCTTGCTTGGGGATCTCGAACATGTTGACGCCCGCCTGGCCCGCAGGCCGGTAGTACTCCAGGCTGGTGGCTTGCTGCGCGAAGGCACTCCCGGTGAGGAGGAAAAGCGCGATGAGGAGGGTGAGATGGCGTTGCATGGTAGGAAGGGTTGAGGGTGGGTTGGTGCGGGGGTAAAGGGGCTAGTTGGCCCCTGCCGTCGAGGCCAGGAGGTCGAACCGCACCACGATGTCGTCGTGGGCGCGGACGAGTCCGAGGAGGCCGCTCGGGGGGTCGATGTCGAAGTCGGTCATGCGGAGGGCGTGGCGGCCCTGGATGCGGACGCGGCCGTCGGCGAGCCGCTGCCCGCGCGCCGTCACGACGACGGGGCGCTGCGCGCCGGCGAGCGTGAGCGTGCCCCACACCTTCACCGGCGTCCACTCCGAGGCGGCGGCCGAGGAAAGGACTTCGGCGTGGCGGAGCGCGAAGCGGACGGCGGGGTACGCCTGGCCCTTGAGGGCTTCGTAGAAGTCGCGGTTCATCTGGCGGACGCCGCAGTCGAAGGCGCGCACGGGGATGACGACTTCGGCGCGGAGGTCGGCCTGCCGCGCCGCGTTCATCGCCACCTCGTCGACGGACCCGGACCCGGCGACTTCAGAGGCGGCGCACGTGAACGCGCTCACCGTCGAGGTCCCGTCGATCCAGAACCGGCTGGCGTCGCGGACGGTGTACTGCGCCTGCGCCGTCGCCGCCGCGCCGAGGAGGGCGAGGGCGAGGAGGAGCAGGAAGGCGGTGGCGATGCGGGGAGTCATGGTGCGGTCCGCCGAGGCGGGGTAGAGCGCGGTGAGCAATCGCGAGCGAGGGGGTCGTCATCGCTCGTACCCAAGAAACGGAGCCTGGAGCGCACCCTTTGCCGGTCCATCCCTACCCGGCGGTGCATCCCTTCGCTACCCCCCGCGTCGGCCCTTTCCCCAGGTCCGTGTGGGGCGTTCCCCCGCAACGCAGCAGGGCCCCCGGTCGAAACCGGGGGCCCTGCCACGGGCAAGCCAGAGGATGGCGACGTGTTAGCGGCTGACGGTGGCGTCGAAGTGGACGGTCACCTGGTCGCCGGTCTTGAGCGTGCCGAGGAGCGCGGTCGGCGGGTCGACGCCGAAGTCGGTCATCTTGAGCGCGTGCTGGCCGGTGAAGCGGAAGCGGTTGCCGTCGATCGCCTTGCCCTTCACCTCCATCTGCGCGGGCCGCGTGGTCCCGGCGATCGTGAGCTGGCCCGTCGTGCGGATCGTGATCCAGCCCTCGGCGGCGGGCGCGCCGAGCGTGGCGCTCGTGAGGGTGTAGCGGATGGGCGTCGAGCCGAGCGCGTCGCGGAGCTTCCCGTTCATCGTGCCGTTGTCGCAGTCGATGCCGCGGACGGGGACGGCGAGGGTCGTGCCGCTGAGTTTGGCCAAGCCGTTCTCGCCCGCCTCCGCATCGACGGCACCGGCGAACTGCGCGACCTGGCATTCCCAGTCGTGGACGCTGGAGGTGCCCTCGACCCAGATCTTGCTGCTGGACTCGAAGGTGTACGATTGGACGGCCCAGCCGGCCACGCCGAGGGCGAGGAAGGCGAGGGCGACGGTCAGGAGGAGGGAGCGTTTCATGGCAGTGCGGTGGAGATGGAAGGAAGTCGGCGGACGCCGGAGTCCATCGCAGCGTCCGATCCAAAGCAACGAATCCCCAGGGCCGCCCACTGCCGGTGCATCCCTAAGCCACGGTGCAGCACTTCACCACGCCCTGCGCGGGACCGATCCTCAGGGCCCCGTAGGGGAAATCCTCGCACGGGCCTACCCCGACCGGCGCCCGGCCCTTACGGCATGCCCCCGCCCTTCGCTCAGAGCAGCCGCCCCGACCGCAGGCAGCGCTCCAGCCACTCCTGTTTCTTCTCGAGTTCGCCGAGGCTGAGATCGCCCTGCGACTTCGCGAGGCGGAGCTTGGCGCGGGCGTGGATCTCCCGGACGTCCACGCTGAGGCCGCGCCCCTGCAGGAAGAACGACAGCTCCGACGCGAGCCGGGCGCACTCCTGCCGCAGCTCCCGCTCCCGCTTGTTCACGTCGATCACCTGCTCCGCCTCCGGCTCCGGCGCGGGGATCTCGCGGTGAAAGGTGCTCGACGAGCGGACGTAGCCGGGGAAGAGCTCGAGGGAGTGCGTGCGGATGTCGCGGTGCTGCACGCTCGTGAGTTCCCACGGGGACTGCTCGCTCGGCGCGGCGGCCGGGGCCTCGCGCGCGGCCTGCTGCTTCCGCATCTTCACGCCGATCTGCTCCTCGGCCGTGATCCACTCCAGCGTGTGCACCACGTCGGAGTCGTTCGCGGCGTAGATGTCGCAGCGGTTCTGATCGTCGGAGAACCCGTCGAAGTAGCGCATGCCGCGGAAGACCTGCTGCATCGTCTTCGAGTAGGCGCGGACGAGGTCGGCTTTGACGATGACGGAGATCGGCTTGATGTCGGTGCCCTCACCGATCATGTCCACCTGCACCATCACGTCGAGCCGGCCGTCGCGGTACTGCTGCAGCAGGTCCTCGCGCTCGGGCGCCGGCACGTCCTGCCCGATGCGGGCGCTCGCGAACGCGGGGAAGCGGGCGCGGACGAAGTCGAGGATCGCGGCGGCGTGGCGGTTGCTCATCCCGATGACGAGCATCTGGTGGTTGCGGAACGGGCCCTTCGCCGCGTGCCCGGAGCGGACCATCTCCTGCTGCAGCGTCTTCCGCTTCTCGGCGAAGCGCTCGAACGCCGGCCCGAGGAGCGTCTCGAGGTAGACGTCGTGAAAGCGGAGCTTGCGCCGGGCGAGGTAGACGTCGACCTCCTTGCTCGTCCGCCCGAGTTCCGCCATCGCCGAGAGCGACATCTCGACCTCCTCGCCGGTGTCGCCGCGCACGAGCTTCAGCCGGTAGTCGACGACGTGGGCGTCGACGCGCTTGAGGATCTTTCCCTCCTCGTGCGCATCGCGCATCGTGACTTCGTGGAGCGCCTCGTAATACTGGTCGCCGTCGTCGCCGACGTGGAAGGGGACGCCGAAGAGGGTCTTGTTGTCGCTCCGCATCGGCGTGCCGGAGAGGGCGACACTCGCCGTGTGGGGGAACTGCTCGATCTTCTGCGCCCACAGCCCGTCCTCGGAGAGGTGGTGGACTTCGTCGAACACGAAGAGGCAGCGCCCGCGCCGCGTGTATTCGAGGAGGGCCCGGTGCCCGCCCTCGCCACTCGCGTACTGGTACGTCGTGATGATGATGTCCGTGCTCAGGTTCTTGAGGAAGACGCGCTCGGAGTCGGCGATGCAGAACGAGAGGGGCGGCGCGCCGAGGTGGCGGAAGACCTCGGCGAGTTCGTCGGGGTCGGCGTACTGGTCGCGGAGGTTGCCACGGGGGACGAAGACGACGAGCTTGTCCGCCACGCCGAGCGCGCGTGCGACGAGAAACGAGGCGAGCGCGGTGATCGTTTTCCCGTAGCCGGGGACGAATACGCCGAGGTGGTTCGTCTCGCCGCGCTCGAACGCCTCGGCGAGCTTCGTCAGGAATGCGGCCTGCCCGCGCCGGAAGCGGAATCCGTGGGAGAGCGTGATGCCGGGGAGGCCGTCGGTCGGGGCGTGCGCGGGGGGGACGGGCGGGAGGCGACGGGCAGTGGACATGCAGGCGGGAACGCAGGGCGGGGCGGGCGGGGACGCAACATACCACACCGCGACGGGGTGCGGAAGCGGGGCGACGGCGAAGCTTTTCGCAACACGAAACCGGACCGGAAGCGGTCCCGGAAGCGCTTCAAGATTAACTCTGTGTTCAGGAAGCGCTTCGATTGCCGCCGTGCGGCAACACCCGTCGATACCCCTCGTTGATGCGCTTCCCCACTACGAAACTCCCGTTGTTATGAACATCATCCGCTATATCGACCGCGTCCTCTGGGCGACCCGCATGGGCTCGATCACGACCCCGACCCACTGGGGCCGCTGCTCGCACTGCGACGAGACCCTGCCCTGGGTCACCCCCACGCAGAACGGCGACCTCTGCTGCACCCGCTGCGGCCACGACCAGTCCCACCCCTCGAACGGCTGACAGCGAGACGGGCGCTCCTCTCTCCCCGTTCTTGCCGCCCTTCACGAACCCGCACCGAGATGAACCTGCTCCGCGACTTCCGCCGCGCGCTCCGCGCCGGCCGTGCCACCGCCTTCCACGCCCATGCCTACTGGGGCCGCTGCTCGCACTGCGAGACGACCGCGCCGTGGGTCACGAACGTGTGGACGGGCGAGTACCGCTGCACCCAGTGCGGCCACGACCAACTCAGCTCGAACGACGCCTGAACCGCTGAACTTCCCGAGCGTTGGCGCGTGTCCACGGCCCACCCACGCCGCCGCCTATGTCCGCTCGCATCGCCCTCGTCGCCGGAGCCACGGGGCTCGTCGGTAGCCACCTCGTCCGCCGCCTGCTCGACGCCGAGACGTGGGGCCGCGTCGTCACCGTCGGCCGCCGCCCGCTCGACCTCGCGCACCCGAAGCTGGAGCAGCGGACGCTCGACTTCGACCGGCTCCCGCACGTCGAGGACTTCCCGGCGTCGCACACCGCGTTCTGCTGCCTCGGGACGACGATCAACGACGCCGGCTCGCAAGAGGCCTTCTGGCGCGTCGACCACGACTACGTCGTCGCCTTCGCGCGCGCGGCGGTGGCACACGGAGCCGGGCAGTTCCTCGTCGTCAGCGCGATGGGCGCGGACGCGGGCTCGCGGATCTTCTACAACCGGACGAAGGGCGCGATGGAAGAGGCCATCGCCCGGCTGCCGTTCGAGGCCGTGCAGATCCTCCGCCCTGCCCTCCTCCTCGGCGAGCGCGACGAGAACCGGCCGGGCGAAAAGTTGTCGCAGCGGCTCATGCAGCCCGTCGCCTCGCTCATGGCCGGGCCACTGCGGAAGTACCGCCCCATCAGCGCCGACGCCGTCGCCGCGGCCCTCGTCGCGGCGGCGCAGATCCGCGCGCTCGGCGTCCACGTCTACGAGTCCGACGAGTTACAGCGGGCCGCCGGTTAACCTCAGAGGTCCGACCGTATCGCTTCGAGCCACGGCTCGACCGTTTCGGTGACGACCTCGACGTAGGCGTCGATGAGCGCGCGCTTGAGGTACGCCCGACCGTAGACCACCCGCACGTCACGCTTCGGCATGGGCTTGACGAAGGGGCGGACGTGACGCCGCTCCGCATCCCCCATCGGCAAGGTCCCGAGGTAGGGTAGAAGCGTGACGCCACCCGCCCGGTCGACCATCATCCGAAGCGTCTCCAGATTCCCACTCTCGAACCGGATCGGCCGCGCACTGCCGCTCCCCGTCGCCTGCGCGCAGAGGTCGCGCACCTGTTCGCGGAAGCAGTGGCCCTCGCCGAGCAGCCACATATCGTCTAGCGAGAGGGCGTGCGGATCCGCCGTATCGGCGGCGGCGAGCGGGTGGTCCAGTCCGACGTAGGCCACGAAGGGCTCCGTGAACAGCGTCCGCACGACCACCCCCGGCCGCTCCTCCGCCGTCGCGATGAGGCCCGCATCGAGACGGTCCGTCGCGAGGTGGTCGAGGATGGAGTCCGTCAGGAGTTCGCGGACGACGACGGTGACCTGCGGGTAGCGCGCGGCGAACGGGCCCGTCACGAGCGGGAGGAGGTAGGGCGCGAGCGTCGGGATCACACCGAGGCGGAGCTCGCCGGCGACCTCCCCCCGCGCCTCGGCCACGAGTTCGCCGACGCGCTCGCTCTCGCGCAGCACGACGCGGGCCTGCGCGATCACACGCGCCCCCACGTCGGTCGGGAGCACGGGCTTCCGGCTCCGATCGAAGAGCTGGAGGCCGAGTTCGGCTTCGAGCTTGTGAATCTGCGCGCTCAGCGTCGGCTGGGAGATGAAGCAGTGCCGGGCGGCCCGTCCGAAGTGGCGGTGCGTGTCGACGGCGACGACATAGCGAAGCTGGGTGAGCGTCATGGGCGCGCGGGCGGGATCGGGATAGGGTGGAGATAAAGGATAGGCGCACTCTATCTAATCATACACATAGTCGATTTGACCTATGCGCGATCTGTTCCTACTCTCCTTTCCTCTTTCCCCTCGCCCCAGCTCACGACCGCCCATGGCTACCGACCCGACCAAGAAAGACGGCCCCCTCCTCACCACCGCCGATGGCGCCCCCATCGCCGACCAGGAGAACGCGCTCACTGCCGGCCCACGCGGCCCGCTCCTCATGCAGGACGTGGTCCTCCAAGAGCAGATGCAGCGGTTCAACCGCGAGCGCGTGCCCGAGCGCGTGGTCCACGCCAAGGGCTCTGGCGCCTACGGCACGTTCACCGTCACGAACGACATCACGAAGTACACGCGCGCCGCGCTGTTCTCGGAGGTCGGCAAGGAGACCGAGATCTCGATCCGGTTCTCGACCGTCGCCGGTGAGCGCGGTGCAGCCGACGCTGAGCGCGACCCGCGCGGCTTCGCCCTCAAGTTCTACACCGAGGAGGGCAACTGGGACCTCGTCGGCAACAACACGCCGGTGTTCTTCGTGCGCGACCCGTACAAGTTCGCCATGTTCATCCACTCGCAGAAGCGGCACCCGCACACGAACCTCCGCGACGCCGACATGCAGTGGGACTTCTGGAGCCTCTGCCCCGAGAGCCTCCACCAGGTGACGTGGCTCTTCGGCGACCGCGGCATCCCGAAGACGTACCGCCACATGAACGGGTACGGCTCGCATACCTACTCCCTTATCAACGCCGAGGGCGAGCGCGTCTGGGTCAAGTTCCACTTCAAGACCGACCAGGGCATCGAGTGCCTCACCAATGAGGCGGCCGCCGACCTCATCGCGCAGGACCGCGAAAGCCACCAGCGCGATCTGTGGGAGGCCATCGACAACGGCGACTTCCCGACGTGGACGGCCTACATCCAGGTGATGACGCAGGCCCAGGCCGCGGAGGTCGACTACAACCCGTTCGACCTCACCAAGGTGTGGCCGCACGGCGACTTCCCGCTCATCGAGGTCGGCACGCTGGAACTCAACCGGAACCCGCAGAACTACCACCACGAGGTGGAGCAGGCGGCCTACAACCCGAGCTCCCTCGTGCCCGGCATCGGGCCGAGCCCGGACAAGATGCTCCAGGGCCGGCTGATGAGCTACCAGGACGCCCACCTCTACCGCATCGGCGTTAACTACCGTGACCTGCGCGTCAACCGCCCTCGCGTGCCCGTCCGCAGCTACATGCGCGACGGCCAGTTCGGCGGCCAGCTCGACGAGGGCACCGGCCACCCGAACTACTACCCGAACTCGGTCGAAGGCGCCCCGCGCCCGGACCCGAGCTACGCGGAGCCCGCGTGGCACCTCGGCGACGTGACCGTCGAGCGCTACAACTCCCGCGCGGACCACGACGACTTCTCGCAGGCCGCCGCCCTCTACCACCTCATGAGCGATGAGGAGAAGGAGCGGCTCGTGCAGAGCCTCGCCGGCTCCCTCGCGGGCTGCAAGCGCCAAGAGATCGTCGACCGCCAGTTCGCTCATTTCGACAACGTCGACGAGGCGTACGGCCGGCGCGTCCGCGAGGCCGTCGCGGCCGTCCGCAGCGGCGGCGACGGGCAGTCGGCCGAGGCCGCGATGGCCGTGCGCGACGCCGTCCCCGAGGGCCAGGCCCAGCGCGACTGAGCCGTCCCCTCCGTCTGAACCCGTGGGGGCGATGCGCACGCGTCGCCCCCACCTGTTTGCATGTCCTATGCCCGAGCCCATCGACCTCCAGAACGTCGACTACCACGAAATCGCCCGGCGGGGCGATACCGAGGTGCTCGGCGTCTTCCTCGACGCCGGCCTCAACCCCGAGCTGCGGAACGAGAAAGGCTATACGCTGCTCATGATCGCGGCCTACAACGACCAGGCGGACATGGTGCGCCTCCTGCTCAATCACGGCGCCGACCCCGACGCGCCCGACGCCGGCGGCAACACGCCACTGATGGGGATGGGCTTCAAAGGCTACACCGACCGTGCCCGCCAACTCCTCGACGGCGGCGCGAACCCCGACGCTCGCAACGGCGCGAGCGCGACCGCGCTCCACTTCGCCGCCCTCTTCAATCAGCCCGACCTCGTCGCCCTCCTGCTCGCGCGCGGCGCCGACCCGGCGCTCACCGACGCCCAGGGCCGGACCGCCGCCGATTACGCGCGCGGCAACGGCTTCGACGCCATCGCCGAGCAGGTCGAAGCGGAGCGGCCGTGATCGAAGCCGCTACTTCTTGAAGCGCTGGACCAGCTTGTCGATCTGCGCGTCGGGCATGGGGAGGACAGAGGCCGACGGCTTCTCCGGCGGTTTAGCCGGGCTGCCATCGCCACCGGCGGATGCGCTCGAAACGGGGCTGCTGCCCGCGCGGTCGCGGAGGCGCGCTTCGATCTCGTCCATCCAACTCTTGCCGCCGTTCGATGCGATCTGCGAGGCCGGACGCCGGGCGCTCGGCGTAGGACGCGGGGCCGAGCGACCGGACGGCTTCGACGCGGCGAGCGGCTCGCCCTGCGGCGAGTTCAGCGGGGCCGTCTCGAAGGCGAGGCGCTTCACGTTGAGCAGGTGCATCGGCGAGATGTTGTCGCTCGTGATCGAGCCGCCGATCGTGCCGGGGCCGAGCGTCATCGCCGGGAACAGCGCCGTCGTCAGCCCGACCGAGCCGAGCGCGGCGACGGTGTTGACGACGATGCGCATCGACGGCTTTTCGAGGGCGAACCGCTCGATCACGTGCTGGCTCTCGGCGTGGACGGCGAGCGTGTGGCCTATCCCGCCGAAGTGGAGGATCTCGATGCACGTCTCGCACCCCGCCTGCCACCCGTCGGCGACGTAGAACGAGAGCACCGGCGCGAGCGTCTCCATCGAGAGCGGCTCCTCGCGCCCCACGGCGTCGACCTCGGCGATGAGCGCTTTCGTGCCGTCGGGGACGGAGAACCCGGCCATCTCGGCGATCCGCTTCGGGCTCTGCCCGACGATGTCCACGTTGAGGTGGCGGCCGTCGGGCGCGACGGTCTTCCGCAGCTTCGCCGTCTCAGCGTCGGAGCAGAAGTGGCCGCCGCGCTGCTGCAATTCCTTCTTCAGCTTGTCGCGGATCGGGAGGTCGGCGACGACGGAGCGCTCGGTCGAGCAGAGCGTGCCCCAATCGAACGAGGTGCCCGTGAGAATGTCGGCGGCGGCCTTCGCGAGGTTCGCCGAGCGGTCGACGTAGGCCGGGACGTTCCCACTGCCGACACCGTAGGCAGGCTTCCCCTTCGAGTACGCGGCACGGACCATCGCCCCGCCGCCCGTAGCGAGGATGACGTCGGTGTGTTTGTGTTCGAGGATTTCGTTCGTCCCTTCGAGCGTGACCTCGGTCATGCAGCCGAAGAGGCCCTCGGGCGCGCCCGCCGCATACGCCGCCTCGGCGACGACGCGGAGCGCCTCGGCCGTGCAATTCTTCGCGCGGGGGTGCGGGCTCATCACGATCCCGCACCGCGCCTTCGCCGAGATGATGGCTTTGTACATCGCCGTCGCCGTCGGATTCGTGCTCGGGATCAGCGCGGCGACAACGCCCATCGGCGTGGCGACCTTCCAGATTTTGCCGTCCTCGGACTTCTCGATGACGCCGGCGGTCTTCATCCCGCGCATCCGTTCGTGGAGCGTGCGCGTGGCGAAGAGGTTCTTCTCGCGCTTGCTCTCGGGCTTGCCGAAGCCGGTCTCGTCGTGGGCTAGCTGCCCGAGCCGCATCGCCTCGCCCGCGCCCGCCTCGCACATCGCATCGACGATGCGGTCGACCTGCTCCTGGCTGGCGGTGGCAAACTGTTTCTGCGCGGCGTGCGCCCGCTGCAAGAGGTCGCGGGCTTGTTGGATCGAGCGGAGGTCGGCGTCCATCGGGATACGGAGTGGCGAGTCAGGAACGAGGGGCTCCGAAGATAGCCACGGCCGGGCGACGTGGGCGGCACCGGGCGCAGCGGTCTTCGCGGAGCCGCCGAGCGGGTCGGCGGCACTCAAAATATGGGGAGGACCCCCCGCCCCACCACAGGCAGAGGGTCCTCCCACCCCACCACAGACGCTGGCCCAAATCAGCGCCTGTGCTTTTAGACATGTTCCCACCCAATCATCAGGGACCCGGATCGCTGATCGCTGCTGTCCCTGTCTGCTCTCCTCCTATCAAGGCCCGTTCCAACCCTGCCTACCCCCCTTCAGCCTCCCGAAGCGTCGTCCACCGTTTCCCTCCGCCGCAGCCGAGGGGGTTACGCCCGGCGGGTGTCTCGGACCGCGTGTCGAAGTGATACGGCTTCGCTGGCTCGTGGGCCGTTTCGTCTCACTGACGGGTAGGCGAGTCCCCCGTGCCGAAGGGGTCGAGGTACGGGCGCCATAGCCAAGCGCTCAGAGTCTTAGCTCCAATCTCACGGGAGCGCGCGCGGGCGTGCTCGCATCGGCGCGCAGGCTCCGGGACCGCGAGGCAACGGGATTCCGGTTTCAGCCGAGTTTTACCGACGCGATCGCGTTGCAATCCCTGTGGGTAAATACCTGTGGTGCACCCTTTGATAAAGTGCTGCCCGGACGCGAACTTCGGCCTTCGCTCTGTCCTCACTCCCACGCCCCGGCGTGCGTTATGAGAACAGGTCTGGTCCCGTCAAGGGGAGACGGACCACGACGTGAGGTCAGGCGGCGTCCTCGGATACGTCCATCGCCCGGTGCCCACCTGCATCGGGACCTACGATCTAACATGAGCAATCGGCTGCGGCACGTTTCTCCCCGACCCACCGCTCGCCCTCCAGCTGCGCGGAAACCCTACGCCCTCCTCCCCATGGACATCGCCGGACCGGAAGACGAACGACCCGGCGACGAGGTAGAAGGCATCCGCTACTTCGACTTCAGCGCACCACGCCCGCCGAGTGCGAACGACGCCGGACCCGACCCGTTCGCACAGGAGGGCCTCCCCGATTCCCACGAGAGCGCTACCCCGGATGCATCCCCTCGCGACGCAGAAGGAGGCCCGACGCGAGACATGGAACAGGAGGCGGTACCGACCGACCCGTTCGAGTTCGCCCTCACCGGCCCTCCCCCTGAGCATCCCACGCCGCGACGGAGGCGGGACAGGCTAGGGCTCGATCCGCTCGGCCGTGAGCCCATTGAGCCCGCCGCCGAACCGAGAGCCGAACGGGCTGCCGGATCGGCGAACGAGCCCCCGCCTCTCGTCCGCTTCTTCGAGCTCGCATCGCTGTTCGAGCCGAGCGATGCTGAGGCCGCCTCCCGCGAGCGCTTCGCCGCCGCCTTCGACGCGGCACGTGCCGAGCCCGAGGAGGGCTTCCTCGCGATCGCGCTCCGCATGCCCCCGCACGTCCCCGCCTCCGTACACTTCCCGATCGTCGCCGATGGGATCCGCGCCGCGCTCCACCCCGGCGACGCCCTCCTCTCCGACGACGACCGGCTCCGCCTCGTGGCTGTGCTACGTGGGCGTCAAGCCACGGACGCGCACGCCCTCTTCGCCCGTCTCAAGGACCACCTCCGGGCGTGGGTCGACGAGGCGGACGACGTGCTGCGCGCCATCTCCGCCCTCGCCGCTCCGGACGGGCGCCCCTTCGAAGACGCCTCCGCTTTCCTTGCGAGCGCCTTCGACGCCGGCTGACCTTTTGCAAGAGAGCTTCACGTTTGAGGAATACGCAACGCTGCCGATACTCGTTGAAGGTATTCTCCCCAAACGTCTTACGCTCATGGCTCCCTACGTCTCCTTCGCGCTCGGCACCGCACTCCTCGTTGGCGTGAGCTTGCTCGTGCGCCGTCGCCCGGCCCCCCGATTCTCCGTCGAAAACGACGACATCGCCTGGCTGTAGCGCTTCACCGGAAGCGCTTTTCACCGCCGAGCGTGCGCATCAAGTCCTGCACACCCACCGGGCCGTGCCGGTAGAGCAGCGGCTCCCCGAAGGTGGCGCCGGTGCGGTAGCCGTAGACCCGCGCCCGCGCCTCGACCCACCGGAAGAAGTCGGGGTTGGAAATAAACGTCTCGGGCTCGTCGTCCCCGGTGACATAATCCGGGTTGAAAAACTGGCTTTTGAACGCCTGCAGCGCCGCGGTCCGCTGCTCCCACACGTCCGTCACGTCCACGACGAACGTCGGCTCGAACTCCACGGTCTGCATGTAGTGGAGGACGTGGCTCGGCCGCCACGGCTCCTGCGGGCTCCCGTCGACCTCGAACGTGGCGAGCTTGCTCAGCCCGCTGTAAAAGAGCGCATCGGTGGAGAGGCGCGCGGCGGCTTCGTGGTCCGGGTGCCGTTCTTCGAGGGCGTTGACGATGACGATGTGCGGGCGGTAGCGGCGGACGAGACGGACGAGCGCGTGCTGGTTCTCCTTCGTGTTCTGGATGTCGCCATCGGGGAGGCCGAGGTTGTCGCGGGCCGCGAGGCCGAGGATCTCGGCGGCGGCGGCGGCCTCCTCCATCCGCCCCTCCGGCGTGCCCCGGCTGCCGAGCTCGCCGCGCGTGAAGTCGACGACGCCGGTCGCGTAGCCGTCGCGGGCGAGGACGCACATCGTGCCGCCCGCGCAGAGCTCCACGTCGTCGGGGTGGGCAGCGAGGGCCAGGACGTCGAGGGTAGGAAAATCGCTCATCGGAGATGGGGATTCGGAGAGGCCGGCGAGCGGGTCACACGCGGCGCTCGCTCCGGGGTTCGCTCCGGGGTTCGGGGTCGTCCTCCATCTCGTGGGCCTCTTCCTCTTCACGGTCGGAGCGTCCGGCATACCAGTTCATGATCGGCGTCACGGACGTCCCGTGGAGCACGACGCTCGCCGTGATCGTGAGGAGGACGACGCCGAGGATGCTGCCGGAGAAGAGGTCGTAGACGCCGTGGTTCTCGGCGTACATCAGGTAGTAGATCGAGCCGATCCCCCGGATGCCGAACCACGCGATGAGTTCGCGCTGGAGCCCCGTCGTCGGCGAGCCGAGGAGGCCGAGCCACACCGAGACCGGACGGATCACGAACAGGAGCGCGGCGACGAAAAGAAAGGCGTTCCACGAGAAGTCGGCATACGTGAGGAGCGTCCCGACGAGGATGACGAGGGCGACGCCGCCGATCCGTTCGAGCTGCTCGGCGAACCCGAGCACGGCCGACGCCATGTACGCCGGGACGACATCGCCGTCGGCGCCGACGCCCTCCTTCTCCCCCTCGCGCGCGAGGGCCTCGATCTCCTCGGCCGGCTTGTCGCCCGTGTGGCGGCGCTCCTCGAACCGGAGGGCGAGCCCGGCCGCGAACACGGCGAGGAAGGCGTAGGTGTGGGCGAAGATGGCCACGCCATAGCTCAGCGCGACGAGCCCGAGCGCGAGGAAGTCGTCGAGCCCCACGGCCTCCTCCTGCTCCCGCCGGAGGTGGACGACGAGCCGCCCCACGGCCATCCCGAGGAGCGCGCCGATCCCGATCCCGCCCGCGATCCTCCACCCCAGGTCCACCACGACCCACTTCCAGCCCCAGTCGCCGAGCTCGTGGAGGCCAAGTAGACCGAGGCCGAGCATCACGAAGGGGAACGCCGCGCCGTCGTTGAACCCGGCCTCGCCGGTGAGGCTGAAGCGGAGGCGGTCCCGGTCGTCGGGGTCCTCGATCTGCACGTCGGAGGCAAGGACGGGGTCGGTCGGCGCGAGGACGGCGCCGAGGAGGACGGCGGCCCCGATGGGGAGCCCGAGCAAGAAGACACCCGCGAGGGCGACGAGCCCGACGGTGAGCGTCATCGAGATCGTCGCGAGGCGGAGCGGGAGCTTCCAGCGGCCGTCGTGGAGCGGCGTGCGGAGCTTGAGCCCGGCCGCGAAGAGCGAGAGGATGACGGCGACCTCGGCCAGCCGCTCCAGCACCGACGCCCGCTCGATGGGGTCGATCGCGAGGAGCCCGATGCCGAGCGGCCCGATCGCCACGCCAACGAGGAGGTAGAGCTGCGCCGTCGAGAGTGGGAGCCGCTTCAGGAGGGTGTTCGCGAGCGCCATCAGCGTCAGCACGAGCCCGGCGACGAGGAACCAGTAGTTAAAATCCATGCGGCCGAGCGAGGAGAGATGGGAGCGACAGCGCGTGCTCTCTCACGACGCACCGCCCGTTCGGTTCGGTCCACGAACCTATCTATCCCACATAGTATGCTGTCATCCTGAGCGTAGCGAAGGATCTCTCCCACCCAGGCAACCAAGTTGGCATTCAGCAGATTCTTCGCTTCGCTCAGAATGACATATCTGGCGTCTTCGGATGTCCTCTAAATCTCGTCGGGGTCGAGCCAGCGGGGCACGTCGGGCGGTGTCCACGCCGCGAGCGCGTCGAGGAGCGCGGCGGGCGTCTCGGCCACGAGCAGCAAGTCGCGGTGGGCAGGGCGCACGAAGCCCTCGGCGACCGCGTGGTCGACGAACGCGAGGAGGCCGTCGAAGTAGCCCGCCACGTTGAGCAGGCCGACGGGTTGCCGGTGGATGCCGAGCTGCACCCACGTCCACACCTCCATCAACTCCTCCAGCGTCCCGATCCCGCCGGGGAGCGCGACGAAGCCGTCGGCGAGCTCCGCCATCAGCGCCTTCCGCTCGTGCATCGTGTCGACTTTGTGCAGCGCGGTGAGACCGGTGTGGTCCACCTCGCGGGCCGCGAGCGCGTGCGGAATCACGCCGATCACCTCCCCGCCCGCGTCGAGCGCAGCGTCGGCGACGAGGCCCATCATCCCCACGCTCCCGCCGCCGAACACGACGCGGATCCCGCGCTCGGCGAGGAGCGTGCCGGTGGCCCGCGCCGCCTCCGCATAGTCCGAGCGGACGCCGGCGCGGGAGCCGCAGTAGATACAGAGGGAACGGAGCGGCATGGGACGAGAGCGGTTTAGGCCCACGCGGCGCGGTAGTCGGCCGCGAAGGTGGCGAAGGAGGTAGCGGGCCGGCCGAGGAGGGCGGCGAGGTCGTCAGTGACGCGGGCGGCGAGGCCGAGGCGGGCGACGGTGTAGATCCCCGTCATCACGAGCACGAACGGCAGCGGTTCGCCCTCGCCGAGCTTCCGCCACGCGAACGCGAGAGCGCCGGGCCGGGCGTAGTCGATCCGCCGGCCGAGCACGTCCGAGAGCACATGTGCGACTTCGAAATGGTCGATGGCCGTCGGCCCCGTGAGGTCGAGCGCGCGCTGTGCCGGGCCGCCCGCGCCGAGCACGAGCGCCGCCGCCTCGCCCACGTCGCGGGCGTCGACGTAGCTCACGCGGCCGTCTCCGGCGGGGACGAAGACGGTGTCGCGCTCACGGATCTCGGCCGCGTTCTGCTCGGCGAGGTTCTGCATGAAGTTGCTCGCCCGGAGGAGGGTGTACCCGAGCGGCGAGGCTTCGAGCCGCTTCTCCGTAGCCCGGTGCGGGAGGAGCGGGTTCCGCTCGGCCCCGAGCACGGAGAGGAACGCGACGTGCCCCACCCCCGCCGCCTCGGCCGCGTCGACGACGGGGTTGACGAAGCGCGCGGCGTCGGAGATCGCGGGCGGTCGCAGGAGGAACAGCCCGTCGGCCCCGGCGAGCGCGGGCGCGAACGTCTCCGGCCGCGTGAAGTCGAAGGCGACGGCTCTCGCGCCGTCCGGCAGGTCGGCCTCCACGTTGCGGACGGCCGCGACGACCTCGTGCCCGTCCGCCACCGCACGCTCGGCGACGGCGCGGCCGACAGTGCCGGTTGCTCCCGTTACGACGATGCGCGCCACGCCACCCCTCAGCTCACGACGAAGTTGACGAGGCGGCCGGGCACGTAGATCTCCTTCCGCACCGTACCCTCGGCGAGGTAGCGCGCGACGTTCTCCTCGGCGCGCGCCGCGTCGAGCACGGCGTCCTTCGAGGCGTCGGCGGCGACGCGGACGGTCCCGCGCAGCTTGCCCATCACCTGCACGGCGATCTCGACCTCGTCCTCTTTGAGGTACTGCTCGTCGAGCTGCGGCCACGGGGCATACGTCAGGCTGTCGCCGTGGCCGAGCCGGTCCCACAGCTCCTCGCCGATGTGCGGCGCGAACGGGGCGAGGAGGAGCACGAAGTCGTCGAGGAGCGCTTTCGGCGTCGCATCCCACTTCGTGGCTTCGTTGACAAACTCGATCATCGCCGCAATCGCCGTGTTGAAGCGGAGGCCGTCGATGTCGTCGGTGACGCGCTGGATCGTCCGGTGGAGCAGGCGGAGCTGCTCTCGCTGGGGCTCGGCGTCGGAGATCTCCTGCTCGGTGACGAGCCGCCACGCCCGCGCGAGGAAGCGGTGGACGCCCTTCACGTCGTCGGTCCGCCACGGCTTCGTCTGCTCGAGGGGCCCCATGTACATCTCGTAGAGCCGCAGCGAGTCGGCCCCGTACTCCGCGATGATGTCGTCGGGGTTGACGACGTTGCCGCGGCTCTTCGACATCTTGTGCGCCCGCGACTCGACCTCGACGTTCGGGTCGGCCTTCAGCACAAACCGGTCGCCGCGCTTCTCGACTTCGTCCTCCTCGACCGTGCTCGCCACGCCGTCGCGGACGACGGTGTACTCGACTTCGCCTAGGATCATGCCCTGGTTGACGAGCCGCTCGAACGGCTCCTTCGTCGAGACGACGCCCGCGTCGTAGAGGACTTTGTGCCAGAACCGGGCGTAGAGCAGGTGCAGCACGGCGTGCTCGGCTCCGCCGACATAGAGGTCGACCGGCATCCAGTACTGCTCTTTCGCCGGGTCGACGAGGGCGCGGTCGTTGTCGGGGTCGAGGTAGCGGAGGTAGTACCAGCACGAGCCGGCCCACTGCGGCATCGTGTTCGTCTCGCGCCGCGCCGACTCGCCCTCGAACGTGGTCTCGACCCACTCGGGGATCGTCGCGAGCGGGCTCTCACCGGTGCCACTCGGCTCGTAGCGCTCGACCTCCGGTAGCATCACGGGGAGGTCGGATTCGGGGAGCGGCTGCGGCTCATCGTCGACGAAGACGATGGGGAACGGCTCGCCCCAGTAGCGCTGCCGGCTGAAGAGCCAGTCGCGGAGCTTGTAGTTGATCTTCCGCCGACCGACGCCCTCGCTCTCCAACCACTCGGTGATTTTGGCCTTCGCCTCCGCCACGCCGAGCCCGTCGAGCTTTACGCCGCGCTGGGCGATGTTCGCAATCGCGCGGTCCGACGAGTCGGAGTTGATGAGGGTGCCGTCGCCGGTGTACGCCGCCTCGTCCACGTTGCCACCCGAGACGACCTCGCGGATCGGTAGGCCGTATTGCGTGGCGAAGGCGTAGTCGCGCTCGTCGTGGGCGGGCACGGCCATGATCGCGCCGGTGCCGTAGCTCGCAAGGACGTAGTCGGCGACCCAGATCGGGATGTGGAAGCCGGTGACGGGGTTGACGGCGTGTGCCCCCGTGAAGACGCCGGACTTCTCTTTCTGCAGCTCGGTCCGTTCGAGCTCGGATTTCCGCGCGGCGGCGTCGCGGTAGGCGTCCACGGCACCGCGCTGCTCGGCCGTCGTGATCTCCTCGACGAGCGGGTGCTCGGGCGCGAGGACCATGTATGTCGCGCCAAAAAGGGTGTCGGGCCGCGTCGTGAACACGCGGATGTCGGTCTCGGCGTGGCCGAAGACGGGGAAGTCCACCTCGGCCCCTTCGCTCCGCCCGATCCAGTTCCGCTGCATCTCCTTCAGCGAGTCCGGCCAGCCGAGATCGTCGAGCCCGTCGAGGAGGCGTTCGGCGTAGGCCGTGATTTTGAGCATCCACTGCCGCATCGGCCGGCGGACGACGGGGTGCCCGCCGCGCTCGCTCCGCCCGTCGATCACCTCTTCATTCGCGAGGACGGTGCCGAGCGCCGGGCACCAGTTCACCGCCACCTCGGCCTGATACGCGAGACCCTTTTTGTAGAGTTGCAGGAAGATCCACTGCGTCCAGCGGTAGTACTTCGGGTCCGTCGTGTCGACCTCGCGGCTCCAGTCGTACGAGAAGCCGAGCATCTTGAGCTGCTCGCGGAAGCGCGTGATGTTGCGCTGCGTCGTCTCGCGCGGGTGCGTCCCTGTCTCGACGGCGTACTGCTCGGCCGGCAGCCCGAAGGCGTCCCACCCGATCGGGTGGAGCACGTTGAAGCCCTGCATCCGCCGCGCCCGCGCGATGATGTCGGTGGCGGTGTAGCCCTCGGGGTGGCCGACGTGGAGCCCGGCGCCGGACGGGTAGGGAAACATGTCGAGGACGTAGTACTTCGGGCGGGCAGCGTCGAAGCCGGCGTCGCCGGGGCCGGGCGTCTTGAACGTCTCGTGCGCGTCCCAGTGGCGCTGCCACTTGGGTTCGATCTCGTCGAAGGGATAGCCTGCCATGTCGGGTCGGGAATAGGGCGGTCGAGAGGGGGCGGAAAGCTACGGTGCGGCGCGCTCGATGTTCGTGCGGGCACGGTGAAGGAACGGCCCACCCCCCGCTTCTCGATCCATCGCTGCGGGACTGCGTCCCTGCGCTCAGAGATAGAAAAGCTGTCCCCCTCATTGAGAGGGACAGCCGCGTGAAGCCGAAAGTGGAGGCTCACAGAGCCGGGGCGAGCGCGAGCGCGGCGGGGGTCAAACCCGATGCCGCCGCGCGAGGAGGAATCACCCGCCGCTGCCGCGCATCTCCTCGCCCTGCCGCCGCATCTCGTCGAGGCTGATCTCGCCGGCGGCGTCGAGCGCCGTGAGCGTCTCGACGAAGCGGCTCCCGGCCTCGGTGATGGCGCCGACGAGGGCGGCATTCATCGCGGCCGTGCCGAGGTCGCTGGCGTACTGCGCGTCCGGCGTGTCGAGCTGCGCGATGTAGGCGTCGAACTCGGCGTCGGGGATGTCGCGGAAGGCGTAGAGCGTGCTGCCGCGGATCATCCCGCCGATCATCCCTTCGAGCTGCGGCCGCATCTGCGCGCGGAGCGAGTCGGCCGACAGCCGCTCCTTCCCTTCGGGCGTGAGCGCCCGCATCGACTCCGAGGAAGCGACGATGAGGTTGAGGTAGAGGTCGACGCCCTTGTCGGCGGCGTCGGTGGCGGCGAGGTAGCGGTCCATCTGCTCCTCGCGCTCGGGCGTGACCGGGGCCGCAAAGCTCCCCGTCATCGCGTACATCTGCACGGCGACCTGCGCGTTCGCGTCGTTCGACGCCGAGTCCTCCACCGCATGCATCCGCTCCACGAGCGGCTGGTCCATCCACGCGAGCGATTCGCGGATGCGGTCGGCATCGCCCTCGGCGGTGACGTAGCTCACGAGGCGCGCGGTGAGGGCATCGGCGTTCATCTCCTCGGCGTAGATCGCACGGAACGGCGCCCGTGCGGGCTCAGGCATCTGCGCCGCCTGCCCCTGAATCTGCTGGAGGATCTGCGCCCCCACCGACTCGATCTCGGAGGCCAGGCCCATCTCTTCGAGGTACGTCTCGGCGAGGTCGCCGGGGACTTGGGCGGCCACCGGAACGGTGAACAGGAGGACGAGGACGGGCAGCAGCAGGCGCATAGATCGTGGTGGTGAAGGGAGAGGAAACGCCAAGATACGTCGCCCACGGCCTTCCGCCGACGTGGCGGCGCTACAGCACGAGCGCGACGAGCACCGCCACGACGGCCGCCGCGATCACGACGAAGTCGAGCGCGAACGCGGCCACGAGCGCGAGCACGAACGGCAGGCTCGCCAGCCGCGCCGCCCGCGCGAGCGCGACCGTCCGCGCGAATGTCCCGCGCGAGTCGCCCATCACCCCGCGCAGCCGCCACAGCACGCCGACGAACCCGAACAGCCGCCGCGACCGCTTCGACTCGCCGGGACGAACGACGTCGGCCGCGCCCGTCGCCGCCTCCGCCGCCGAGTCGCGGACCTGCCCCGGCAGCGCCCGGAGCCGGTTCGGGAGGTCGAGCACCTCGTTGAGGGTGAGCACGGCGAGGAGCGTCCCCGCAGCCGGGACGAGCAAGATGCCGAGCGCCACGACTGCCGCCGCCGTCCGCACCGTGAGCGGCCACAGCACGCCGCCGAAGAGCACGAGCCACAGCACGACGGCCGCCACGGCCGAGACGATCCCGACGCCTCGAACCTTCCCGATCACCCCGCGCACGAGCGGAAGCACGCCGCGCAGCCGATCCGTGATGCCGGCCGGGGATTCCGGTAGGACGGGCGGAGACGGAGACGAAGTGGGCACGGGTTTCATCACAGCAAGGTCAAAGCGCCGAACGGCAAGGGTCGCGCATCACGCATCACGCATCGGGAATCTAATCTCCGCCGCGACGTACAATCGGCCCATCTCCCACACGCCGCCCCTCTCATGGATTTCCAGACCCTCTTCGCCGCCGCCCGCACGATCGCCGTCGTCGGCTGCTCGCCGCGCGCAACGCGGACGAGCCACCGCATCGCCCGCTACCTGCAGGACGCCGGCTACACCGTCGTCCCGATCAACCCTCACCACGACGAGCTCCTCGGCGTCCCGTGCTACCCTGATTTGCTCTCCATCCCGGAGGACACCCACATCGACATCGTCAACGTGTACCGGCAGCCGCGCTTCACCGAAGGCGTCGTGCAAGACGCCGTGGACCGGAACGAACGCACGCAGGAGAACCCGGTGATCTGGACTCAGCTCGGCGTCTCGTCGCAGGAGGCAAAAGGGCTCGCCGCCGCCCACGACCTGCCCTACGTCACGAACCGCTGCATCATGGTCGAGCACGCCCGCTTCTTCTGAACTGGCCTCGGCGCTCCGCTGCGTCACGCCAGCCGGTACAGCACGACCGGCTCCTGCCGCCCCCGCACCTCGACCGCGCCGAGCGCTTCGGCCTCCAGCGCCTCATCCCCGGCCGCGCGCCACACCGCCTCGGACGCCAGCACCGCCGAGTCGAAGTCTTTGTTCAGCCCTTCGATCCGCGCTGCGAGGTTCACCACGTCGCCGGTGACTTTGTACTCCCGGTGAACCTTCGACCCCACGAGCCCGGCGACCACCTCGCCCGCGTGCAGCCCGATCCCAACCCGCGTCGGTGCGACGGCTCCGCTCTCGACGGCGGACCGCAGCCGCTCGACGATCTCGAGCGCCGCGTGGACGGCGTTGCGGCAGTCGTTCCCGCGCGAGACGGGCGCGCCGAAGATCGCCATGAACCCGTCGCCGAGGAGCTGGTGCACGATCCCGTGGTGCCGGGTCACCGCCTCGATCATGAACCAGAGCAGGCCGTTGAGGTAGTCCACCACGGCCTCCGGCTCGGCCTGCTCGGCGAACGCCGTGAAGTCGCGTACGTCGAGAAACATCACGCATACGGACTGCCGCTGCGGGACCACGTCGGCCTCGCCCCCCATCAGCGCGTCCACGACGGCTGGGTCCGTGTGCTGCCCGAACACCCGCCGCACCCGCTCCCCCTCCTCCCGCACGCGGGCGTTCTCGATCACCTGCGCCGACTGCGCCGCGAGGATCGCCAGCAGCCGCTCGTCCTCGGCGCTGAAGCCCTCGTCGCCGCGCTTGTTGAACACCGTCAGCACGCCGATGAGCCCAGCGCGAACGAGGAGCGGGACGCTGAGGACGGTGCGGACGGCCGGGGCCCAGTCCTGCGGGCTGAAGCGGTCGTCCGTCGCGGGGTCGTCCACGCGGATGGGCTTCTTGTACCAGTGCATCCAGCCGAGGAGAACCGCGCTCGGCCGGAACGCCTCGCCCTCGCTGGAGCGGACCGACGTGCGCACGACCGTCCGGTTGTCGTCCGACCGCGCGGCATCGACGAGCGTAACCGTCCCCTGCCCGGCCCCAACGGCTCCCATCCCCTCACGCACGATGCGGCGCAGGATCGTGCCCAGATCCCGCGCCGCCCCCAGCGCCGCCGCGACCTCGTTTAGCAGCGCCAACTCCTGGACAGAGCGGCGGAGACTTTTATTCTCTCGTCGGATTGCTTCAGGATCGACCTCCACGATTGCTTCCTCACTGTTTCCGATATTCGTGTCATCGCTCCAACTCATCACGCTCGTCATTGAATGCGCGATCGATATCGAAGAGTGATGTCGACCCCACGGACAGAATTTTTGCCGTTGAACTACCCTGAATGACGAGGGTTATTTCGTACAAACCAGGCGGCAGTTCGACATCTGTAGGCAAGCCCACAATATCGTCCGAGACGAAATCACTAGTAGACAGAGGCCTTATCACCAACTCCGCACTTCCCTTTTCATAGCTATCAGTATCGAAGGTGATAGAAGCGTATTCTTGGCGAGCCTCAATGTTACTCATCGCTATTATCTCTTCGAATCGTATGCGCGGCCTTGCATCTTGCCCATTATCACCACAATTCGAACAGAATACCTCAGCCTCCTCTCCATCGCAATCGGCTAATATTTGATACTCAAACTCCTCCTCGTCGTAACCTGTTGTCACGTTGAAATCATAAGACTTATTCCGACCTTTTATTACCTCAAAACGCGAATCCATTCCTTTGAAATACTTCTCTTCCCCATTCAGCATCACGACTGTAGCGGTCTCTGCGTCACATTCATCTGCAATCCTCCACGTTATTCCATCTATCTTATTTGTTCCACGCTGTCTTCGATCATAAGCTGTGGTACCGACCAAGTTCGCTGTCAGATTGGGGCATGAGCCTGTGATGGTGACTATCCGTTTGGGCACGACTTCAACCTCCTTCTAGGTGTGGGGATGTATCATGAGTCTAAGATTCAGAGCGTATGGCCGCACGGTACCTCGGATCGGTTATCAGGTCACGAAGCGCAGGTTCCTGCTCAAGCTCCGTATCGGGATACCCTCGGGATAACGCCTCGGCTACCCACCGAAGCGCTTGGTCACGCCGACCAAGTCGCTCGTAGAGGACAGCGACGCGCTGCGCGAGGTACATGTCGCTCGACACGTTGACATTCACTTCGTCCAGCAAGGAACTAGCCCGCGCATTCTCTCCTATTTCAAGGTGATACATGGCGAGATCCGAGAGCACTTCGGGGTTCGACGGAGCGACGCGTCTCACTTCCTCTGCTGTTTCAATAGCGTGGCGGTACGCTCTCTCTGCTTCAGTGGAATGCCCTCTCATCAAGCTGTACACATCGCCGAGGTTACCCCACACGGTGTACTCGCTGTCATTGTGTTGCAAGGCCCGCTCGTAGGCCTGAGCGGCCATTGCATAGTCTTCTTCGTAATAACTGGCATCTCCCAATCGAGCGTAAGCCCTGTAACTCGGCCTGACATCCAAGCTTCGCTGTGCCCACAAGCGGGCATTCTCGAAATCTCCCCTATAGAGGTAGCTTGTAGCGAGGCCCTCGTAACCTCGAACGTCGTCCGGTGCAAGGTCAATCACTTGCTCGAACTGGTGAATTGCCTCCTCCAAGCGACCAGATTCTATGTAGAGGTACCCGAGGTCATTGCGAGGTTGCCACCTGCTTGGTTGCAAGTCAATGGCTGTCTGGTAGAACCTCTCTGCTTCCTCTGTGCGCTGAAGCTTTCTGTACGAAGATGCAAGACCGTGGTACATCCTGGCATCGTCTGGTTCCAACTCCACTCCAATTCTAAACTGGTTAACCGCAGCCGAATAGTCGCCTGTAATGTTGTAGAGCAACCCCAGCGTGATTCGCACAGCCGCAAGGCGGTTGGAAAGCCTGAGGGCGTGGCGGCTGTGTTGCTCAGCCAGACGAATCACCTCCGGATCCTGGGTGGACTGGTACTTCCGCACATAGGCCTCTCCCAGACCTGCGTGGGCGAGGGCGTAGAGCGAGTCGTCTTCGAGTGCCCATAGAAAAGCCTGAATAGCAGTCCTTATGTTCTCTGGTCGGTCGAACCGCTCCAATGCTGCTGTTCCTTTCAGGTACCACTCATACGCTTCGCTATCCGCCGTACCGCCAGCGGTGAGCATGCTCTGCCGCTCCTCAGAGAGCGGGACCCCGAGCATATCAGCGAGCGTGGCGAGCGCGCGTTGATGAAGAACGGGTAAGCGGTTCGCCGACTCCGAAAGACGCTCGGTGTGGAGTTGGCGGAGGGTGCGTGCATCGATCATGTTGAGCGTAAGGTGAGCCTGCTCGCCCTCTCGCTGGAAGTCCCCGCTGACGACGACGCCCACGCCGAACCGTTCGCGAGCCTCGGCGGCGGTCTTGATCTCCCGCATTTCGCTGGCCGGAACGACGGTGATGGGCCGCTCGGCGTGAGAGCCGAGTTGGGTCAACAGGCTCGTCAGTGTGAGCGTCAGGCCCTCACCCACCGAGGCTTCGGCTGCGGGGCTCATGAGCGGGAGCACGGCGAGGTGCTGCACGTCCGGCCCGCTGCCACCTAGCCAGGCTGTCGCGGCGGTGCGGAGGGGCGAGAGGGCGAGGACGAGCAGGAGCGCGAGGCCCCCGAGCCCGAACGCGAGGCGGCGGGTGCGGCGCGACACGCGGCGCGACGGGTGCGCGGCGGGTGCGCCCAGCCGCAGCCGTTCGAGGTCCACTTCGACCTCCTCAGCCGAGGGGTAGCGGAGGTCGGGGTCTTTCTCGAGGCATCGCCGGACGATCTCGGCGAGCGGGTCCGGCACGTCGTCGCGGTCGAGCGGGGCGGGCGCTTCGTGGAGGACGGCGTAGAGCAGTGCGGCCTCGTAGTCGCCGCGGAAGGGGCGCCGGCCGGTGAGCATCTCGTAGAGCACGACGCCGAGCGCCCACACGTCGGAGCGGGCCTCCGGGGCGCCGCGCAGGTGCTCGGGGCTCATGTACGCGGCGGTCCCGAGCGTGTCGCCGGTGCCGGTGAGGTCGGAGTCGGCGACGCGGGCGATGCCGAAGTCGAGGATCTTGACCTCCTCGTCTTCGGTGACGAGGACGTTCGAGGGCTTCACGTCGCGGTGGACGATGCCGTGGCGGTGGGCAGCGGCGAGGCCACGCGCCATGCGGACGGCGATGCGGACGGCGTCGTCCACGGCGAGGGGGCCGCGCTCGATCCGGTTCTCGAGTGTCTCGCCGTCGTAGCAGGCGAGGGCGAGGTAGAGCCGGCCGTCGTCGGTCTCGCCGATCTCGTAGACCGTGCAGATGTTGGGGTGGTCGAGCGCGCTGGCCGCCTGCGCTTCCCGCTCTAGCCGCGCCCGCGCCCGCTTGTCGGCGCTGAGTTGGGGCGAGAGAAACTTCAGCGCGACCGGCCGCTTGAGCCGGGTGTCCTGCGCGCGGTAGACGATCCCCATCGCCCCGCGCCCTAGCTCTTCGAGCAGGCAGTACGGCCCGACGATCTCGCCGAGGATCAGGCTATCGCCCGAGCCGAGCCCGCCCGAGCCTACTCGGGACGGCGGCGGCGATCCGGTGAGCGGCTCGCCGCGTTCGTGGCGATCGAGGAGGGCCTGGAGCTGCTCCCGCAGCCGTGGGTCTTCCCGGCCGACCCGTTCGAGCCGGGCCGTGCGCCGTTCGGGGTCGAGCCCGACGACTTCGGCGAAGAGGCGCTGGACGTGCCGCCAGCGTTTATGGGACGCGGAGACTTCCATCGGTGCCGGGAGCGCGCACGAGGGGAACCCGATGCGCAGTCACAATCCTGTGAGAAGAGCCGCCACAAGTAACGGATAACACACCCGTTACGCAAGGGCACCGGCAACCTCACCCGCGGAACACCTTGCTGGCTCGTCGGCTACTCCCCTCTGCCGTACGCTACCCCTCGTCGCTCGTCAGCCGCTCAAAGCGCTCGATCTCCTGCCGCAGCCGCTCGCGCATCGGATCGAGCCGCGGATCGATGAAAGCCTCGGACGTATCGAGGACCGTGCGGAAGAACCACCGCTGCTCGTCGGGGCCGGCCGAGAGCTTTCGGTTCGTGGGCCCATCGGCGAAGATGTTCACCCCGGACTGGATGCCCTGGTTCATCGTCCACGCGTTGTGGAGCTTGTCGGCGAGCGAGATCGCAGCCACCTCGGGCGTGGCCGCACGTAGGGTTTCGACGTAGGCATCCTTCCGCACACGCCACGGGAGATGCTTGCCGTCTGGCCCGCGCTGCGGCTCGGTGACGCCGAGCACGCGCTCGGCCACGCCCTCGCCCACGAGGTCGGCGAGCCGCTCGAACGTGAGGGTGTGCCGGAACTGGTTGCCGTCTTCGAGCGCGTCGTGGAGAAAGGCGGCGGCGACGGTCTCGTCGTCCCATCCCGCCCGCTGGACCGTGAGGGCGACGGCAGTCAGGTGGGCCATCACGGGGATGCGCAGCGCGACCTCCGGCGGCGGGTCGAACGGGTGCGCGCGCCAGCGGCTCTTGCGGTACGTCCGGTCGTGCCACTCGGCGGCGAGTTCGATGGCGCGCTCGACGAGGGGCGAGAAGAGCGGCGTCATAGTTCGATCACTTGGTGCGCGGTCGTGTCGAGGTCGAGCCCGTCGAGCCAGCGGGCGACGAGATCGGGGCCGTACTTGTTGACGAAGTAGAGCGCCGAGAGCGACCGTTCCTGCAACTTCCCCGTCGGGTAGAGCCCGGCCTGCGCTTTGTCGAGTTGGTCGCGGACGACGTCGTGGTTCCGCTTCTCGGCACGGACGACGCGGTCCTGAAACGCGGCGAGTTCTTTTTGCAGCGCGGCCCGCGTCGCGTCAGCCGACTTCGCGAGCGTCGCATCCACGTTTGCGGCGACGGGCTTGAGCGCGTTCATCGCTTCGTGCAGCGCCCGCGTCGCAGCGCCGAACGCACCCTCCACGTCGTGCTCGGAGAGGGCGAGGACGAGGCGGCGGTGGAGCCCTTCGAGGTCGCCGTCGAGGTCGGCGACGGTGAGGTCGTAGCGGTCGAGCACCTTCTGCACCTTGCTCTCGATGAGCGTGACGCTCGCGCGCGGATACACGACGGGCATCGGCACACCGAAGGCGTCGTAGACGCCGCGCAGTTGGGCGTAGTACGAGGTCTCCCCCGGCCCGGCGACGTAGGCCGCCGTCGGGAGCAGCCGGTCTTCGAGGACCGGCCGGAGGACGACGTTGGGGCTGAACCGCTCGGGCTCGGCGTCCAGCAATTTCAGTAGCTCGGCTTTGGAATACCGCCGGTCGAGCCCGCGCAGCGTGAACCCGCCGTCGTCGGGGTCGAGCGTGTAGCGGCCCTCGTCCTCCATCAGGAAGAGGTTGACTGGGAGGGGCGTCACCTGCGTGTGGAAGGCCGCGCCGACCTCGTCGCTCGTGGCCTTCAGCCGCTCGAACGTCTCGGCGTGGCGCTCGATCTCCTGCCGGAAGACGGGCGCGGCGAGCCGCTTGAGCCGGGCGTCGTCGGAGGAGATGAACACGAGCCCACTGCTGGCGAAGAGCGTCCGCATCAGCCCGGCGAAGGCGTCGCGCATCGTCGCACCGGGGCGGTACGCGGCGCGGACGGCGTCGAGGAGGGCAGGTGTGAACTCGGTCGGGCGGAGCGCTTCTTCGAGCGCGGCGACAGCCTCCATGATCTCATCGCCGAGCACGCGGCGGCCGACGGGCGTGCGGTCTTCGGAGGGCGGGAGCGCGATGCGCAGCGGGTCGTTGCCGCTGAGGACGAGCGTGCTGCGGACCTCGTCGAAGTCGTGGTCCTCGCCCGCGAGCCAGAACACGGGGATGACGGGGCGGCCGGTCTCCTCGGCCGTCTGCCGGGCGAGTTGGACGGCGGTGACGGCTTTGTACACCGTGTAGAGCGGGCCGCCGAAGAGCCCGAGCTGCTGCCCCGTCACGACGACGGCGCTCTCGGGGTCACGGAGCGCGTCGATGTTCGCACGGACGGCCCCGTCGAGGTTCCCCCACGCCTCGTTCTGCTCGGTCAAAACGTCGGCGAGCGTCGCGCGGTCGCGGTCGAGCGCGGCAGCGTCGCGTGCCGCCTCCGCGCGTGCCGACGTGTCGCGAAAGTCGTGGCCGAAGAAGCGGAGCGCGGCCTCGTCCCCCTCGGCGTAGCGGCGGAAGAGCTCGGGAAACCCGTCGAGCCGCTCGAAGGGAAGGCGGCGGGCGGCGAGCGACGGTTCGGCGGAGACGGACATGGAGGAGGGGATGAATCGATGAATGGACGAGACGGTGAGCCTGAGTCGTCGTCTCCTCGACCCTTCCACTCTCAACGCCGAAGCCCCGCACGGGCGCGCGAGGCTTCAGGGGGAGGCTGGGCAGCAGGCGCGCAACTCAGTTCTCTTTCTTCATCTGCTCGATCTCGTCGCGGAGCTTGGCGGCACGCTCGTAGTCCTCAGATTCGATGGCTTTGTCGAGCTGCGCCTGTACGCGCTCGATGGGCGAGCGGGCCGTCGTGACCTCGCGGGGCTCTTCTTCCTCGGTAGCGCGGGCGAGGGGCGTCGCGCTCTCGTCCTCGGCGGGGATCCCGGCCTCTTCGAGCACGGCGGGGACGACGTAGATCGGCGCGTCGCTGCGGACGGCGAGGGCGACGGCGTCAGAGGGCCGCGCGTCGAGCTGGTTCTCCTTCCCGCCGTAGACGTAGCGGATCTTGGCGAAGAACGTGCCCTCGCGGAGGTCGTCGATCACGATGTCCGTGATGTCGGCGTCGATGGCGTCGAAGAGGTCGCGGAGGAGGTCGTGCGTGAGCGGGCGCGGCGGCTGGATCTTCTCCAGCTCGAGCGCGATCGCCTGGGCTTCGAACGCGCCGATGATGATGGGCAGGCGGCGGTTGCCGTCCACCTCGCCGAGCACGAGGGCGTAGGCTCCACCGCTGGAGGGGCTCGTCGAAAGTCCGATGATGTCTACTTGGATGTAATCCATGTCCAGCGGTTACTCAGAATTATTGGGAACGCGACCGGTTACGCGAGCACCTCGTTCAACGCGTCGAGAAAGGCCCTGTTCTCGGCCGGGAGCCCGACAGAAACGCGGACCCAACCGGCGAGGGCGGGGTAGCCGCTGACGTTGCGGATGCGGGCCCCCTCGCGGAGGAGGGCCGCCAGCAGCGCGGCCGGCGCGAGCGGCGTCCGCATGATAAAGAAATTCGCGCTGGAAGGCACGGTCTCGACCCCGTCGATCTTCGCCACCGCCGCCAGCAGCTTCGCGCGCTCCGCCGTCATCACGGCGACGCGCTCGCGCACGAGGTCCTGGTGCTCCAGCATCGTCAGCCCGACCGCTTCGCTGAGGCGGTCGACGAGGAAGGGCAGGCGCGGCTTCTCGAGTTCGGCCGCGACGTCGGGGTGCGCCATGAGGTAGCCGAGCCGCAGCCCGGCCAGCCCCATCGCCTTCGAGAACGTCCGCATCACGATCACGTTCGGGTAGCGCCGCAGCAGCTCGCCCGCGTTCGGCCCCTCGACGAACTCGACGTAGGCCTCGTCGATGAGGAGGAAGCCGGGCGCGGCCTGGGCCATTCGCTCCAGTTCCTCGAAGGGGAACGCGTAGCCCGTCGGGTTATTCGGCGAGCAGACGACGGCGAGCGGCGCCTGCGAGGCCTCCATCGTGGCGATGATGGCGTCGGCGCTGTGCGAGAAGTCGGCGTTCGGATCGACGGGCACCACCTCGCCGCCGTGCACCTTCACGACGCTCTCGTAGAGCGCGAACATCGGGTGCGGGAGGACGACCGGCGTCCCGGCGCTGATGAGCGCGAGCGCGAGCGTGTGCGTCAGCTCGTTCGAGCCGCGCCCGACGACGATCCCCTCCGCCGGCCAGTCGAGGTGCGCGGCGAGCGCGGCGACGAGTTCGTGCGGGCGGTCCTGCGGATACCGGTTCCAGTCCTGCGCGAGGAAGTGCTCGACGGCGGCCCGCTTCATCTTCGGCGGTAGGTCGTACGGGCTCTCGTTCTGGTCGAGCTTGGCCGCGCGGTCCACCTGCGTGGCGACGCGGTAGGCGTGCTGCGCGCGCACCTCGGGCCGGATAAGGTCGAGGAGGCGATCTAGCTGGTCCGTCGTGGGCGGAGCGGTCGAGGGCATAAAGCGGGAGGAGTCGGAAGGGAGTTCAGGCGCACGCGGCGCGACGGCGGCGGTTCCTATTCGGCGTCGAGGCGGACGCGGATGGCGAGGGCATGGGCGTCGAGCCCTTCGGCGTCGGCGAAGCGGGCGATGCGCTCCCCGGCCTCGGCGAGCCGGGATTCCGAGTACGCGATCACCGACTGCCGACGGACGAAGTCGTGCACGCCGAGCGCCGAGGCGTAGCGCGCCGTGCCGCCCGTCGGGAGGACGTGGTTCGGCCCGGCGAAGTAGTCGCCGACGGGCTCGGCGGAGGCAGAGCCGAGGAAGATGGCACCGGCGTGGCAGACACCGCCCATCGTCGCCCATGGGTCGGCCGTGATGATTTCGAGGTGCTCCGGCGCGAGCTCGTTGACGAAGTCCACGGCTTCGCCCATCGTCCCGGTGACGACGCACGCGGAGTAGTCGGCGAGCGCCCGCTCGATGATGGCGCGGCGGCTCAAGGTCGGCACGAGCTGCTCGACCGCGTCCTGCACGGCCTCGGCGAGCGCGGCGCTCGGGGTGACGAGGATCGCCGAGGCGCGGACGTCGTGCTCAGCCTGCGAGAGGAGGTCGGCCGCGACGAAGCGGGCATCGGCCGTGTCGTCGGCGAGGACGACGATCTCGCTCGGCCCCGCGATGGAGTCGATGTCGACGGTGCCGTAGACGAGCTTTTTGGCGGCGGCGACGTACGCGTTCCCCGGCCCCACGATCTTGTCGACGCGGGGGATCGTGTCGGTGCCGAAGGCGAGGGCGGCCACAGCCTGCGCCCCGCCGACGGCGTAGACGTGCTCCACGCCTAGGAGGCGCGCCGTCGCGAGCACGAGCGGGTGCGGGAGCCCGGCGTCGGCGCTGCCGTCGGCGCGCGGCGGCGAGACGAGGTGGAGCGCGTCGACGCCCGCCACCTGCGCCGGGATCACGTTCATCAGCACGCTCGACGGGTACGCCGCCGTCCCGCCCGGCACGTAGAGCCCGACGCGCTCCATCGGCACGATCCGCTGCCCGAGCACGACGCCGTCGCCGTCCTCGGTGAACCACGACCGCTCGCGCTGCTGCTCGTGGAAGCGGCGGACGTTCGCCGCCGCCTCTTCGATGATCGCGCGGAGGTCGGGGTCCGTCGCGTCGAGCGCGGCATCGAGCGCCTCGGCGGGCACGCGCAGCGCGGCGGGCCGCACGCCGTCGAACCGCTCGGTGAGGGCGGCGAGCGCGGCGTCCCCGTCGCGCCGAACCTCCTCGATGATGCGGCGCGCCGCGTCCTCCACGCTCGCGTCGAACGACGCGCCGCGATCGAGGACGGCGCGCAGCCGCTCGGCGCGCTCGGCGTACGGGATGACGGGAATCAGGCGGGTGGCGACGGGCATGGAACGCGAGGGCTGGCGGGAGCCAGCAAAAATAGACTTCCCGCCGCGCCGCCGGTGTCGATACGGCGTGAAAGCGCAAGGCGAGCGAGCGCCAGTTCCCGTTCGCCGCCCGACGGTGAACCATCGGGCTCACGAGCGGAAGGAACGATTCCCGAAGGACGCTGAAGCGCCCTGTGATCGGCTGAAGGATGGTCGCTCTGTTGAGAAGTTTTCCTCTGTGTCATCCTGAGCTTGTCGAAGAACCCGAAGGCTCGGCGAAGCCCATCTTTCCTCGGCACCGCGTTGCTCCCCAGAGATCCTTCGCAAGCTCAGGATGACACGTCCGGGGAGAATGCGCTCGCCCTGCCGGCGGTGATGCGGCGACGGAGCAGGCGCTCGCCCACCGCTGTTCACCAAAAAAGCCCGCCGCTCTCGGAGAACGGCGGGCTCGAAGGCGCGAGGCGGAGGGCTCAGCCCTCGTCGTCGTCGTAGCTCATCTCGACTTCGGGGAGGTCGCGGAAGTCGTAGTCCGGGAGGTGGTTCTCGCGGATGTACCCGATGGCCTCGTGGAGCGCGGCGGCGAACTTGCCGAAGTCCTCTTTATAGAGGAAGACCTTGTGCTTCTCGTACCGTCCTTCGTCGACGCGCTTACTCTCGGTGATCGTGATGAAGAAGTCCTCGCCGGAGCGGGTCGTCTTTACGTCGAAGAAGTAGGTCCGGCGCCCGGCCGGCACCCGCTTGGAGTAGATCTCGTCGCGGCTGTCGCGCCCGGTGTCGTCGTAATCGGCCATGCCTGTGCGTGTGCTTCGTCCCTGAAACGGAGGCACGGCGCGTGGAGCGATCCCCCGGCGGCGCGTGCAGGGGGGAATATGCGGATCGCTGCGGACAAAAACAACCGTGCCCAGACCAAGTGCGCCCAGCCCAGCCCTCGCCTTTCCAACCCGTTACGGCTGCCGAATCGCGGCCGGCGGCAGCGAGGCGAGCGCGACGGGGTGCAGGATGGGCTGGCGCAGGTGGAGCCGGAGCCGCTCCGCCCACGCCCGGTCGATGCCTTCGAGCCGGACGGCGAGGGCGATGGCCTCGGCCGTGCGGCCCTGCGCGAGCTGGCAGTAGCCGAGGAGGTACAGCGCCGGGGCGAAGCGGTGATCGCGGCGGAGCACGGCCCGCAGCGCGTGCTCGGCCTCGGCGTAGCGGAGGTCGGCGGCGTAGATGCGGGCGAGGCCGAGCGCGGCGAGCGTCGCGTACGGCGTGCCCTCCGCCATCCGCGCGAACAACACCTCGGCCGCCTCGAAGTCGCCCTGCCGGAAGTAGTGGTGGCCGAGGGCGTAGGCGGCGGGGAAGTAGTCAGCGTCGGCGTGGAGCGCGAGGCGGTAGGCGGCGAGCGCACGCGGCGCATCGCCGACCTGGTCGAGCGTGGCGCCGAGGAGGAACTGGAGCGCGGGATCGCGCGGCGCCTCCCCCGCGATGAGTTGCAGTGCCTGAACGTGGCGATCGCGCTCGCCGCTCCGCCACCCCGTCGGCTGCGTGAGCGAGGTGGCGAGTTCGAGCACGCGGGCGTGGCCGTGGGCTCCGGCGCGGGCGTGGACGGCGAGGACCTCGCGGAGCCCGTACGGCTTCGCGTGCAGGCGTTGCTGCGCGAGCGCCGGCCGGAGATCGGTCGTGAGGCAGACGTCTTCGACGAGGAAATCGGTCCCAGAGGACGCCGTGCGACCCGACGTGACGACGCCGATCACACGGCCCTGCCGGTCGAGCAGCGGCCCCCCGCTGTCGCCGGGGCGCACGCGGTTCGAGGACACCCAGATCGTCTCGCCGGACACGGGATGCAGGTCGTCGTACCGGACGCCGACGCTGGTCTGCTGGACGCCTTCGGGCCAGCCGGCGGTGAAGGCGGGGGTCCCGGCGGCGCCGCGCTCGTGCGGCGGCGCGAGCGGGAGCGGCGTCAGCCCCGAGCGCCGCACGTCGTCCGCGTCGAGGTGGAGCACGGCGATGTCGCGCACCGGATCGACAGCCCAGACCTTCCGCGTCGTCACGCGCTTCCCGTTCGGAAGCTGGACGCGGACGCGGTCGGTCCCGACGACGACGTGGTATGCCGTCACGAGCACGTCTTCGGCCACCAGGAACGCCGACCCGATCCGCACGAACGCGTCCCCTTCGGCGACGATCGGCAGGACGGAACGGGAGGCGCGGTAGAACGCCTGCGCGTCGTCGTACGCGCGGACCTGCTGCGTCGGGAAGGTCGTGCGCGTCCCGTTCACCTCCACCGTCACCGTCGGCACGGCGAGCACGCCGGCGCGGAGGGGCCGGAGGACGAAGCGTTGCGTCTGCACCGTCACCGGCGTCTCGCCGAAGCGACCGCGCTCTGTCCGCAGCGGCTCCGCCCGGACGACCTCTACGCTCCCGTCCCCGACTTCGATCTCGACGGTCGCCTCTCCGTACCCCGCGACGACGAGCGCCTCGACGTCGAGGAAGAACGTCTCGCCGACGGCGGCCACGTCGCGGCTCAGCGAGGAGAACGCCTGCACGGGCGGGGGGCTGCCCGGGTGGAGGCCGGGTACGAGCGCGAGTAGGACGATCCCGATCGCTGCATGCATGGTTGTTTCCCCCTCCCGCGCTCCGTCTGTTAATCATTTGGTAACATGGACCCCGGCAGTATACCCTTTTTACGCAGCGGCGTTCTCCGCGCCTTCACACATTTTCGCGCCGGGCGACGCCCCACGCTTCGCCCCTGCCCGCCGTCGGGACCCTGAGGCGGCTCCGCTCGGTACGCCGGTCTTGGTTTCTCCCTCGGTTTCCCCCGCCCCCTTCCCGAACCTCCCCTCCGATGAACCTGAACGAGACGTTTGACGACCTAGTAGGCAAGCTCCAGGGCTGGATCGAAGCTCTGATCCTACTGCTCCCGAACTTCATCGCGGCCGTCCTCATCGTCGTCGTTACGGTGTTTGTGGCGCGGTTGGTGCGACGCGGGGTGAAAGGCGTACTCAGCCGGACCTCGTCGTACGAACAGGTCAACAACCTGCTCGCGACGATCGTCTACGTGATCGTCTTCGCGGTCGGGACCTTCATCGCGCTCGGCGTCATCGGGGCGGACAAGGCGGTGACCTCCCTCCTCGCGGGTGCCGGCATCCTCGGCCTCGCCCTCGGCTTCGCGTTCCAGGACCTCGCGGCCAATTTCATCGCCGGCATCCTCCTCTCGATCCGCCGCCCGTTCGTCGTGGGCGACATCATCGAGACAGGCGATTACATGGGGACCGTCGTGGACGTGAATCTCCGCTCGACGCGGGTGCGCACGTTCCAGGGCCAGATCGCCATCATCCCGAACTCGAACGTCTTCCAGAACCCCGTCGAGAACTACAGCACCGGGCAGCGCCGCGTGGACGTGAGCTGCGGCGTGGCCTACGGCGACGACCTCGAAGAGGCTCGCGCACTCGCGCTCGGCGCCGTGCAGAGCCTCGGCTTCGTGGATCAGAACCGGCCCGTCGACCTCTACTTCAACGAGTTCGGCGACAGCTCGATCAACTTCTCGCTCCGCTTCTGGGTCGACTTCCACAAGCAGACCGACTTCCTCGCGGCGCAGAGCGAGGCCATCATCGCCATCAAGAAGGCGTTCGACGACGGCGGCATCACGATCCCCTTCCCCATCCGCACGCTCGACTTCGGCGTCGTCGGCGGCGAGCGGCTCGACGAGATCCTGCCGAAACGGTTCTACGAGGGCGACGGTGCAAACGGCCAGCCCTCGCCCGTCGGGACACCGCCTGATGCAGCGTCATAGGAATAGATCAGATGCACCGTGGGCCTCTATTGAGCCACCTTTGAGCGCACACTCCCGATCCGACATAGAGGCGGGAGCTCATCGCCTGCTCGTTGCTCTCCATGCCGGACGAGCGACTGGTGCGCCGGACTGGGCCACCCTTGCGCTCGCCGCTGGCCGCGATGGTCCTCACCTTCGTATGCTCGCGAGCATGGAACGCTCAGCCAACTGGTTCGAAGTCCGCGATTACATCCGTCCTGCGTTGGAAGAGGCGGACATCCCCTTCCTCTCCGCCGACGATGCTCTCCGCGAACACGCGAGAGACATCGCGTGCGCAATGCTCCACGGCGAGATCGCCCCCCGAACAGGTTGTCATACGCTTAGCCGCCTTGCAATCGAGTTGGGGTACCCGTCAGAGTTGATGACGTGGTATGCGCTCGACGACGAGTACGATCTCGCTGCTGAGGGATACGTGTCCGGTCACGGGCTGAACGACCGAGCACGGCGTGCCGCCGCTGCACTGGCACCCGAATGCGTAGCCGATAGGGCATCTAGCTCGCCCTCTCAGTTTGACGGAAAGCGCGGGCGTCTCGCTTCGTTCCTGCGCTTTATCCGCCTTCCGTGGCTGAAGCGCTAACCTGCTGTCCTGTTGGCGAACTCCAGAGCGACGTGCTATGAATCGTCCGCGACGATGGCGCGGACGAGGGCGGCGAAGCGCTGCTGCACCTGCCGCCCGGCCTCCATCACCTCCTCGTGGTTCAGCGGTTCGGCGTTGAGGCCTGCCGCCGCATTGGTAATGGCCGAGATGCCGAGGACGGGCATGCCGAGCGCGGTGGCCTGGATCACCTCGGGCACGGTGCTCATCCCCACGGCGTCGGCGCCGATGCGGCGGAAGAAGCGGATCTCGGCGGGCGTCTCGTAGCTCGGCCCGGTCGTCCAGAGGTAGACGCCGCGCCGCGTCGGGATGCCGCGGTCGAGGGCGAGGCGCTCGGCGCGGTCGAGCCACGCGGGGTCGTAGGGCGCCGCCATGTCGGGCCAGCGCGGCTCGCCGGGGCGGACGGGGCCGGACATCGGCGACGCAAAGGCGAGGTTGAGGTGGTCGGCGATGAACATCAGCGTGCCCGGGCCCATCGTCGGGTCGATGCCGCCGGCGGCGTTCGTGACGAGCATCCGCCGCGCGCCGAGGGCGTGGGCGAGGCGGACGGGGAAGCCGAGCACGCTCGCCGCGTGCCCCTCGTAGAGGTGGACGCGCCCCTGCACGAAGAGCACGCTCCGTCCCTCGAACTGTCCGAAGACGAGCCGCCCGGCGTGGCCCTGCACCGTCGAACGCGGGTAGCCCGGCACCTCCGACGTCGGGATGACGACGGCGTCCTCCGCCTCGTCGGCGAGCGCGCCGAGGCCGGAGCCGAGGATGAGCACGAGATCGGGTCGGGCGTCGGTACGCGCACGCACGGCGGCGACGGCGGCGTCGAGGGTGTCGGTCGTTTCGGTATCAGGCATCGGCGAGAGGCGGTGGGGCGGTCATAGAAGCGAGAGCGGCGAGGGCGGGGTCGGGATCGGGCGCGGCGACCCTCACGATCATCATCGTCATGTCGTCGTGCTGGCCCGCATCGCCCGCGTGGCGCAGCACGTCTTCGACGATGGCTTGGAGGAGGGCAGCGGCGCCGGTGTGGACGCTCGCGGCAGCGACGAGGTCGGCGAGGCGCTCGTCGGTGTAGAGCGCTTTGGCACGGTCCATCGCCTCGGAGAACCCGTCGGTGTAGAATACGAGCGTGTCGCCGCGGCGGAGGTCGAGGGTTTCCTCCTGGATCGTCTCGTCGAAGACGGCGCGCGAGGTGAGGCCGATCGCGAGGCCGGCGGGCTGGACGAAATCGGCCGTCTGATTTGGGGAGCGCTTGAGGATGACGGGGTTGTGGCCGGCGCGGGCGAACGTGAACGTCCGCGCGTCGAGGTCGAACACGCCGTAGATGAGGGAGATGAAGGTGCCGCGCGGGGCGTTCGCGAAGAAGAGCCGGTTCGCGCGGCGGAGGACTTCGGCCGGGCTGTCGGTTTCGTGCGCGAGCGTCTGGAGGAACCCCTTCGCGAGCGTCATGAAGAAGGCGGCCTGGATCCCCTTCCCGCTCACGTCGCCGATGACGAGGGCGAGCCGGCGGTCGTCGAGCGGGATGACGTCGTAGTAGTCGCCGCCGACCTCTTCGGCGGCGAGGCAGCGGGCGGCGATGTCGAGCCCTTCGATGCGGGGCATCTGGGCGGGGAGGAACGAGCGCTGGACCTCGCGGGCGATCTCGAGCTCGCGCTGGAGCCGCCCCCGCTCGCGCTGCTCCACGACGTAGTCCGGCTCGTAATTCGGCAGCCGCTCGCCCGTCCGGTCGCTCCGCACGCCGGCCACGCCGAGGCCGACGACGCCGACGAACACGGCCCACCCCACGACGGCGTCGACGAGGTCGGGCGAGGCCGCCACGAGCCAGCCCTCGGCCGTGTCCCACAGCACGCCCGTCAGCACGACGGCGGCGAGGAGCGTGAGCGCGTCGTACCGAACGAACGCCGCCGCGAGCACGAGGCCGAGCACGAGCGGGATCCCGAAGACCACCCAGAGCGAGCCTTCGACCAGGTCTACCCCGTCGAAGCCGACCACGGCGACGGCGACGGCGAGCGCCGGTACGACGACCCACGGCCACCGCCGTTGCAGCATCGACCCGAGCCCGACGTATACGGCGAGGACGAGGAGGAGTGCGTACCACGTGCTCTGCGCGAGGGCCGTCGCCGCAATCGAGAACGAGCCCTCCGCGCCAAACACTTGCTCGTCGTGGACGAGGCCGTGCGGGACGAGCGCCATCGCCAGCACCGTAGCGCCGAGCACGATGCCCGCGAGCGCCGCGCCCCGGACGAGGGCGACGCCGACGGGCTGGTTCACCCACGCGTGCTGCCGCGCGAGGCTGAGCGTCGCGATCTTCTCCGGCCACGCCGCCCGCGCGAGCGCGTCTGACGCCCCCGACGCGACGAACACGAGGAGCCCGAGTCCGGCCCCGACGAAGAGCATCCCGAGCCCGATGACGATCGCGAGCTGCCATCCGTAGCCCGCTTCTACCGCGAGCGTCGGCGTCGAGAGCGCCATCGCAACGGCGGCCAGCGCGGCGGCGAGCACGGCGTCCTTGAGCGCGGCCTGCGCGTCGAGCGCGCGCCCGGACACCCGTCGGAACAGCACGCCGAGGAGGACGAGGACGAGCACGAAGTACGCCGCCCACTTCAGCGCCCCGCGCGCGCCCCGGTCCGACCCAAGCCGGAACTGGATCTCCGGCCGATCGCCGTCGCCCGGATCGACCTTCTCGTTGAACCGGGTGCGGAGGCTGAGGAGCGCGCCCGCCGCCGTCACGTCGGCCTCGACGCTCACGCGCTGGCCGTGGACGGGCTCGGCCGTCTCGAACCGAACGCGGGCCGCCGCACGCCCTCGCTCCGGCAGCGCCTCGACCGTTTTCACGTCGAGGGCGAACGCCCCGAGCGCCGTCGCGGCAATGTGTCGGCGGGCGATCGCGGTCGCGGCGGCCTCGCCCAATCCCTGCGGCTGCCCCGTCGCGGCGGCCTCGTGGAGCCGGTTCCAATCCGCCTCGAACAGGGCGAGGGAGTCGGCGGGACGGGCGGCACTGGAGAGGTCGAAGTAGAAGAGCGCACCGAGGACGGAGTCGGCCGGGGCGAGCAGCGCGGACTGCACCTCGGGGTCCTCGTCGAGGAGGTACTGGAGCACGTCGCGGTCCACGCCGTCGTGGGGGACGACGGCCGCCGGGTTGCGGAGCTGCCACGCCTCGCCGTGCTGCGTGAGGTCCACCTCGAACGCGAGCCAGTCGGACGACGGACCGCCCGCCGCCTCGGGCGGCCCGAACGGCGTCGGCGCGTCCTCGCGGTGCCACCGGACGTTCCAGTAGTGCGCCGGGAGCCGCCGGTCCTCGCCCCCCTCGAGCAGGCGGATCGTCTCCGGCCGACCTTGCGACGCCTGGAGCGAATCGAGCAACCTGGGCTGACGCCCGAGCCGGGCAACGGGCGCGAGCCCTTCGGTCGCGTACCCCTGCCGTTCGAGGAACGTCCGCGCTGCCTCAGCCGCCTCCTCGCGCCCGAATGCGTACGACGCGGCACTGTCCGGGTGCTGGCTCGGCAGCAGTCCCACGAACAGGGCGAGCCCCACCACGCCCAGCGCGAACAGGGCGTAGTCCACAACGTCGAAGCGCGAGCGCGGAGTCATGCGGGGCAGAAGCGGAGAGCGGTGGAGTGCCTACGAGCGAAGCCGGCCAAAGTTAACCACGGCTCACCGGCCACGCCCTCTGGCAAACCGCGCAGGCCATCATCCTCCCTCCTCCGCCTCCAGCGTCTCGACGACGCTGCGGATGAGGTCGAAGTCGTAGCCCCGGCGCATGAGGAAGTCGGAAAGCTTTTTCCGGCGCTTGTACGGGTCGTCTTCGCGCTGGAGGCGGATCCAGCGCTTGCGGCCGTGGTGGAGCGCCGTCTCGCGGAGGTCGTCGGTTTCCACGAGGTCGTCGAGCACGGCGTCGATGGTCGGGCGAGCGATGCCGCGGCGCATCAGGTCGGCGCGGATACGCTGGGGACCGTGACCACGTCCGCTGAGCCGGCCGCGCGCGTAGGCTCGGGCGTAGGCCACGTCGTCGAGGTAGCCCAGCTCCCGCATCCGGGCGACGGCCTCCTCGGCGATGGGTTCGGCGAAGCCTTTCCGCGTGAGCTTCTGCCGGACCTCCTGCTCGGTCCGCGCCTGATAGGCGATGTAGTCGAGCGCGGCGGCCTTCGCCTTCAGCCGCTCCTCCTGGTCGAGGAGGGCCTGCTGCTCCTCGACGGTGAGCGCCTGCCCCTTCCGCAGCACCATCGCGAGGTCGATGGCGAGCCCGAAGGCAAACGTACCGTCGATGAAGACCGAGACGCGGTCGGCGTCGCGTTTCTGCTGCGCGAGGCGGGTGATCGTGCCCGGCCGCAGGTCGCGAGGCGACTCGTCGGAGTCGGGATGGGGCTGCGAAAAACTCATGGCCGAAGAATACGCACGGGTCCCGCCACCCCTGCGTCACCCCGACCCGAAACGCCGCCGCCCATCGCACCCCTCCGCTGTGGGCGGGCGCGACGGGCGGCTCGGGCGTCGACGATTCAAACGCTAGAGCGCAGATCATGTTGATGTAAGCGAGTAGCCACAGTGCCTGATCCACGCCCCCACCTCCTCCACGCTCACCGCTTCCAGCGCCTCGGCCACCGCCGCGCGCAGGGCCTCCCGCGTACGGGCTCCGACGGCCCGC